>JANXSV010000439.1 GCA_025356505.1 Methylovirgula sp. | reverse complement strand
CGAAGCTTCACTCGCAATCAAAGAACTGCGTGGAACCAAGTTAACATCGCTTATTGGTTACACACTTCAGTACAATTCGCTTGACGATCGCCGTAACCCAACCGGCGGCACATTCGTTGAATTCAAACAGGATCTCGCCGGCCTTGGCGGCAACAGTCACTTCGTCCGCTCTACCATCGACATGCGCTACTATCGCGAAATTGCCGATGATATTGTCGGTTTCGTTCGGGGCCAGGCCGGTAATATCATCGGCTATGGTGGCCAGAAGCTTCGCCAAACCGATAATTTCAACCTCGGGCCGGAGCTGGTGCGCGGGTTTGCGCCTGGCGGTATCGGGGCCCGTGACACATCAAGTCTAGTTCAAGGCTCGCTCACAGCAAACGGCCTCGGTGGAACCACATACTTTGGAGTGACCTCGGAAGTTCAGTTTCCTCTATATGGGGTGCCAAAAGAAATCGGTCTAAAAGGCGCTGTGTTCGCCGACGCTGGGACGTTGTTTGGCTATCGCGGCGACACCAATTTCACCCCCGGCCACACCGGAACCTGCACACTGCAGGCTCCAAATGCGCAGGGCACCTGCATAACCGTGGACGACAGCCACAAGATTCGGTCGTCGGTTGGTGTGAGCTTGCTTTGGGCTTCGCCGCTCGGGCCAATTCGCTTCGATTACGCTTTCGTTCTGTCCAAGGCGAAATATGACCAGAAGCAGGCATTTCGTTTTTCGGGCGGAACCAGCTTCTAAAGCGCGCATAATCTAATAGAAAGGCCCGTCTGCGAACTGCAGTACGGGCCTTTTCACATTGTGACACCCGTGATAAAGCGCTCTATATGACTGATCCTTTTTTCTTTCGCCAGGCATCCAGTCCATCCTTGGCTGATATTATTAATTGGACGGGTGCCAAAGCACCAGAAGACGCAGACCCGTCAATTCAGTTCACCGCGGTTGGCCCGCTTGACCGGGCCGGACCATCTGCGCTGGCCTTTTTCGAAAATCAAAAATATCTGGAAGACTTGTTAACGACCCGCGCTGCCGCTTGTCTTGTCCATCCTAAATTCGCTGCGCGCGTTCCCGCCAAGACGCTGGCATTAATCACTCCAGAGCCATACCGCGCCTTCGCAAAGGTGATGGCTTGGCTATATCCAGAAGCCGCAAAGCCGACTTCAGTCTTTTTGCAGACTGGCGTTTCGCCCGGTGCAGCGATCCACCCCTCGGCGCGCCTCGAAGCGAATGTCACAGTCGATCCCGGCGCGGTTATTGGTGGCAACTCTGAAATAGGCTCTGGCAGCTTCATCGGTGCCAACAGTGTTATCGGAGCCGGGGTCCGTATTGGACGAAATTGCTCCATTGGCGCGCGCGCAAGCCTCTCAAATACCCTCATAGGCAACGGCGTAATTATACATCCGGGTGCCTGTATAGGCCAGGATGGCTTTGGCTTCGCAATGGGGCCGCAAGGGCACCTCAAAGTGCCGCAAATCGGGCGCGTTATTATCCAAGACAACGTGGAAATTGGCGCTAACACCACCATCGATCGTGGCGCAAACCGCGACACTGTGATTGGCGAAGGCACCAAAATCGATAATCTTGTCCAGATTGGCCATAATGTGGTCATCGGACGCCACTGCGTTATCACGGGACAGGTCGGTATTTCCGGTTCGACAAGCTTGGGTGATTTTGTTGCTATTGGCGGACAGGCGGGATTGGCTGGTCATCTAAAAATCGGTATGGGTGCTCAGATTGCGGCCTCCGCAGGTGTAATGACGGATATTCCAGCCGGCGGCAGGTGGGGCGGTGCTCCGGCGCAGCCGATGAAAGATTTCTTTAAAGAACTGGCCACATTGCGTAAGGTCGCGGCAAAATATAACGAAAAGACGTCCTGAAAAATTTGGGGAGAAATAATAAAAATGGAAGCAGACGCGAAGACTTTGGAAGTGCTTGATATCAAGCGGTTGCTTGAAAACCTCCCCCACCGCTATCCATTTCTGCTGGTTGATAAAATAATTGATATTGATGGTGACAATTCGTGTATTGGCATAAAAAATATAACTTTTAACGAGCCGCAATTTCAAGGGCACTTTCCTGGGTCGCCGGTTATGCCGGGCGTGTTACTTATTGAGGGCATGGCGCAGACTGCGGGAGCAATTTGTGTGCAAAGTCAAAGCGGTGTCAGCAAGCCGAAGCTTGTTTATTTCATGACGATTGACAATGCCAAGTTTCGCAAACCGGTCGTTCCTGGAGATCGGGTGGAGTTTCATATGCTCAAAATTAATCATCGGCGTAACATGTGGTGGTACAAGGGATTAGCAAAAGTCGATGGTGTTGTCGTCTGCGAGGCTGAAATTAGTGCCATGCTTATTGCGGGTGATCAGCCTTAAGGCTTGAGGGGAGCTGCTAAATTGAACATTTCTATCCACTCTTCAAGCATTGTTGAAACCGGCGCAAGGCTAGGTTCCGGCGTGAAAATCGGGCCGTTCTGTCATGTTGGCGCAGATGTTGAATTGGCCGACGGTGTCGAACTTCTTTCACATGTTGTGGTGGCAGGCCATACATCCATCGGCGCGCGCGGTCGCATCTTTCCTTTCGCATCGATAGGGCACCAGCCGCAGGATCTTAAATTTCACGGCGAGCATTCTACCCTCACCATCGGCACTGACTGTCTGATCCGCGAAGGTGTGACCATGAATCCGGGGACGCAGGGGGGCGGTTCAAAGACCGTCGTGGGAAATAACTGCGCGTTTCTGGCGAATTCGCACGTTGGCCACGATGCCATCATTGGTAGCAATGTGGTGTTCTCAAATAATGTTATGATTGCCGGACATTGCCATGTCGGTGATTTTGTTATCATAGGCGGCGGCACCGGCGTGCACCAATTTGTCCGAATCGGTTCCCATGCCATCATCGGCGGGCTCGCAGGCGTTGAAAATGATGTAATTCCTTACGGAATGGCGCTTGGAAACCGTGCCGCACTAGCAGGCCTTAACATCATCGGCCTTAAACGCCGGGGCTTTTCGCGCGATGCAATCCATGATCTGCGCCGTGCCTACCGTTTACTATTCGGGCCCGATGGCACGTTGAAAGAACGTGTCGAAGACGTGTCGGCCGAGTTTGAGAGTCATGAGCAGGTTCACCAGATACTGGAGTTCATCCGCGCCGGTGGAGATAGAGCCATTTGTATGCCACGTGATGGCAAGGATTCGTCTGCTTGAGCGGTGATAAACCCCTAAAGATCTTCATTGTCGCCGGAGAAAAATCCGGAGACGATCTCGGCGGCAAGTTGATTGCTGCGCTCAAGCAAGCCTGTGGCGGTCAAATTATAATATCCGGTGTCGGCGGCGAGGCCATGGCGGCGCAAGGACTGCAAAGTCTTTTTCCGCTCCAGGACATCGCCGTCATGGGTATCGTGGCTGTGCTGGCGCGTCTGCCTTCGATTGTAAAGCGTGTCTACCAAACGGTTACCGCCGTCGCACAGCAGCAACCAGATGTACTAGTCATCATCGACAGCCCCGATTTTACCCATGCGGTTGCCAAGAGGGTAAGAGCCAGGTGGCCGAACATACCAATCGTCGACTATGTTAGCCCATCGGTCTGGGCCTGGCGGCAGGGCAGGGCGCGAAAAATGCGTCGCTATGTCGATCACGTTCTGGCACTTTTGCCGTTTGAACCACAAGCTCATTTGCGGCTTGGCGGCCCGCCTTGCACCTATGTTGGCCATCCGCTGATTGAGCGGATGTCGAGCCTGAGACCGAATGCCGAAGAGGCGCAGCGGCGCGAAATAGATGCTCCATCAATTGTCATTCTGCCCGGATCTCGGAAATCGGAAATCACCTATCTGATGGATGATTTCGGTGAAACGGTCTCTCTTTTAGCAGAGCGTTTCCCCGCAGCCGAATTTGTGCTGCCCGCAGTTGCCCATGTTGAACCTCTGATTTTGCAGAAACTGGCCAGTTGGAGAATCAAGCCAACAATTGTCCGGGGCGAAGACGCGAAATATGCCGCTTTTCGCTGTGCGCGCGCGGCCCTCGCTGCGTCTGGCACCGTCACCTTAGAGTTAGCCTTGGCGCAGGTGCCAACTGTTGTGGCCTACAAGGTGAGCAAATTCGAAGAGCCCTTGCGATACGTCATCAAGGTGCCGTCGATTGTGCTACCCAATCTTGTGCTGGGCCAAAACGCAGTCCCAGAGCTTCTCCAAGAAAACTGCCAGCCAGATAAGCTCGCCTCCGCAATGTCTGATTTGGTGGCTGAATCGCCTCAGCGTGAAGCACAACTGGAACAAATGCGCCGGCTCGAAACGTTGATGCAATTGCCGGAAGGGTCGCCTGCGCAGGCTGCGGCGGGCATTGTTTTGAGGTATGCCGCACACGGAAAATGAACCCAATTCAGTTGCCGGATTGCCAAAGCATAGGCTACCATATCTGGGCGAAGTTTAGGATGGGGTCATGTCAACCATAACGGTGTGTTTAGCAGCGGCAATCGGCTATTTATGCGGCTCAGTGCCCTTCGGCCTGGTGCTAACGCGCCTCGCCGGAACCCCGGATTTGCGCACTATTGGCTCTGGCAATATTGGTGCAACAAATGTGCTGAGGACGGGCCGCAAAGGCCTCGCTGCTGCCACACTATTGCTCGACATGGTGAAGGGCACCGTAGCAATTTTGGTCGTCAACGCCTTGTTTAACTTGCCAGAGCTCAATCTAGTTGCCGCCGTTGCCGCATTTTTGGGACATCTTTACCCTGTGTGGCTGAATTTCAGAGGAGGCAAGGGCGTCGCCACGTTTTTAGGCTGCCTCCTCGGCATTTACTGGCCTTCGGCCCTGATTTTTGGCGCTGTTTGGCTCGCACTGGCCTTTGCCTTGCGATATTCATCTTTATCGGCTCTCGCTGCCAGTGCAGTCTCCGCTGCTTCGTTGCTGTTTTTGTCTTCAACGCAGGACTGCGCGGTATTCTCATGCCTAGCTGCTATTCTTTGGTGGAAGCACAGTGAAAACATCCAGAGGTTGATTGCTGGCAGCGAGAGTAAAATTGGCAAGAAATGATGAAAATGCAGCGCCTTTCACCCGTCGAAAAGCTAGACTGGTTGCAACTTACCCGCAGTGAAAACATAGGGCCGCGCAATTTTCAGATGTTAGTCACCCGCTTCGGCAGTGCAGCTTCGGCGTTAAAGGCACTTCCTGAGTTGATGCGTTCCGGCCGAATGTCCCACGTGATTGTAGCTGAGCGTGATGAAGTGCGCCGAGAATTAGATGAAATTGAGCGGCAAGGTCTCAAGCTAATCGCGTTATGCGAACCGGAATATCCGCCGGCTCTTCGCGAAATCGATTCCGCTCCGCCGCTTTTGACTGTTGGCGGTCATGTTGAGTGTCTTCAATTGCCCAGCGTGTCGATTGTCGGGTCTCGTAACGCTTCCGCAGCAGGCTTATTACTGACGGAGCGTTTCGCCCGCGGTCTGGGAGAAGCCGGTTTCTGTGTTACATCTGGCCTTGCGCGTGGAATCGATGCCAAAGCCCACCGTAGCGCACTCAAAGCCACAACGGTCGCGGTGCTGGCAGGCGGTCATAATCGAATCTATCCATCGGAACATACAAAGCTTGCTGCCGAAATTTGCAGTCAAGGAGCTTTGATCTCGGAAATGCCGATAAACTGGGAGCCTCGCGGGCCGGATTTTCCGCGCCGCAATCGTCTCGTCGCCGGAATATCGCTTGGCACGATTGTTATTGAAGCCGCTCTCAAATCAGGGTCGCTTATCACGGCGCGCTTAGCCAATGAGCAGGGCAGGCAGGTGTTTGCAGTTCCGGGGTCGCCACTCGATCCGCGCGCCGAAGGCACCAACAATCTGCTTCGTGAGGGCGCGACGTTCTGCACGCGCATTGAAGACGTTATTGACGCGCTTAGTCCAGTCATCAGCCAGAGCCTGCTGCCTCGGGACCTTTTTCGCGAGGCAAGCGAGGTTTTCAAACATCCACAGATTGATTTTGAGCGGCAAGATCTGCAAGCAAACGGAACTCAACCAGCACACGAAACTCAGCAAGGTAGCGATGCATATCCACACGCCGTGTCAGTTCAGGATTTGCTTGGAGCCGCACCGATTTCAATCGATGATCTCATCCGACATTCAGGCGTTACAGCCGCAGAGGTTCAAATGGCTTTGCTCGAGCTAGAGTTATCCGGCAAGCTTCTGCGTCATAACAACGGCTGCGTTTCTGTGATGTAAAAGCTACGCGCGGCGTGCTTCAACGTCGGCCTCGAGTTTTGCCATCGAAAGTAGATAGCTAACTGTGTCCAGTTGTGCGGACGAAGCCATCTCAGCAAGCTCCGCCGACATATGGGCGACGTATTGCGCTATTTCGGCGCGTTCGCGGCTTTTATTTGAGGGTTTTACCTCTGAAGAATTATTTTTTGCCTTGCCAATGCTGGCGGCATAAGAGCTCGCATGATCATCGCCAGATATGAGATCTTGCATTTTTTGCCTCCCTTGCATTTGTCCTGTACCATACAACCCGATATTAGCGGATTTCAAGGCATCTTGTAAAAATTGCAATTATAAATTGCATTTCGCCGCGCGTAAGATTGTCGCGCCACATTCCCGCCGCCATTCATTCAGCAATCGTTCAACTCTAAACAGTTACTTAAACCAAATGGAGGCAAGTACCTTCAGAAACGACAAGGTTTAAGGTTATGAATAAAATTTCAAAACTTGTTTCCGGCGCTCTGGTAGGCGTCATGGTGCTTGGAGGTGTTTCCTCTGCATCGGCATACGAGCGATATCCGCATCGTCACTATTATAGACATAACGGCATCAATCCGAATGCGCTTCTTCTTGGAGCCGTAGGCGCGTTGGCTGTTGGCGCAATTATTGCCAATCAGCACCACTATTCGCCAGCTTATAACGATGGCTATGACAGCGGTTATGATGGTCAGGTGGCCTATGACGGTGGATATTATGCCCAGCCAACATATCGCTCCGGATACTATTATCAGTCCCCAGCCTATTATGCGCCGCACCACCGTCAACATTTTAACAGCGCGTGGGACAATGGCCGGAGTTTTCATCGCGGGTACTAGTTCACGGTAAGATCATATTGATCTTGGACAAGGCGCGCCAACCTATCGAGTGCGCCTTGTAAAATATAAGCCGCTGCCATGCGGTCGACGACTTCCGCGCGCTTGGCGCGAGAGGCATCTTGTTCAATGAGGCTTCGTGTCACCGCAGCTGTGGACAATCGTTCATCCCAATAAACGAATTTGATTTGCGTCAATGGCTCGAGAGCGCGGACAAAGGCCCGCGTTGCCTGTACGCGCGGGCCTGACGAGCCATCCATGTTTAAAGGCAGACCCATCACGAAAGCAAAAATCTGATGCTTTTTGGCAAGAGCAAGCAATGTGTCTACGTCTTTGCCAAACTTGATCCGCCGTATCGTTTCCAAAGGAGTCGCAAAGCGGCGCTCAATGTCAGACGTAGCAAGCCCGATGGTTTTGGTACCAAGGTCTATGCCCATGAGCCTCGCGTGCCGGGGCAAAAGCAAGTGAAGGTCTGTAAGTTCAAGCACATTGGTCATAAGGCATGCCATAATTAAAAGCGTATTCTGCGTCCAAATATACAACCTGTGATTGTATATTAACTTTTCGAAGCTACGTTGTATCTCCTAGCATGGAGGTCAAACAATGAACATCACTTGGCTCGGACATTCGGCGTTTCGGGTCGAAATTGGCGACAGCACTTTGTTGATTGACCCGTTTCTTTTGGGCAATCCAGCATTTAACGGTGATTTCCGCGCTGCAACCGCAGGCACAACTCACGTCTTGCTGACTCACGGTCACGATGACCATGTCGGCGATACGCTGGAAATCATCCAGAAAACCGGCGCGCAACTGGTTGCCGGCCATGAGCTCTGCTCATTGTTGCAGAGTAAGGGCGTAAAAAATGCAAATCCCGGCAATACAGGGGGCACAGTGGCTTGTGGTGATTTTACAGTAACTTTCACTCATGCCCAGCATTCATCATCGGTTACGCTAGACGGAAGGCTTGTGTCTGTTGGCACACCTCATGGCCTCGTTGTCAAACATTGCGGCTCACCAACACTTTTTCATATGGGCGACACTGAACTTTTTTCCGATCTTGCCCTCATCGCTGAATTGCATGAACCTGAGTTGGTGCTAATCCCTATCGGCGAGCGGTTCACAATGGGTGCGCAGGCCGCAAGCCTTGCCCTGAACCGCTACCTTCGACCGAGATGGGCCATCCCGATGCATTACGGGAGCTTCAAAGTTCTTGAACAGACTGCAGACAATTTTTTAGCTGCAATGCGAGGCTCCGACGTCGAGATCATCGTACCGCGGGCGGGTGAACCGCTTGATTTCGATCTACCTTCATTGCCTTTTGTCTCGGTTCCAGCTGGAATTTTTCCGTGCTAGAACGGCTCTGTTAATCGACACGGGGCAAAATGAAACACATCTTGGAAGAGCTTGAACAGCGCCGTTCGGAAGCCCGCCTGGGCGGAGGGCAGAATCGAATCGGGGCTCAGCACGCAAAAGGCAAGCTCACAGCCCGGGAGCGCATTGAGCTTTTGCTCGATCACGGTTCTTTCGAAGAATATGACATGTTCGTGCAGCATCGCAGCACCGATTTCGGCATGGAAAAAACTAAAACTCCTGGAGATGGCGTCGTCACCGGATGGGGCACGGTGAACGGTCGTTTGATCTATGTTTTTGCCAAAGACTTCACAGTTTTTGGCGGCTCGCTGTCGGAGACGCACGCAGGTAAAATCAATAAGATTCAAGATATGGCGCTTAAAAACCGCGCGCCCATCATCGGACTGTTTGACGCTGGTGGCGCGCGAATTCAAGAGGGAGTTGCGGCGCTTGGCGGTTATGGCGAAGTTTTTCAGCGCAACGCGTTGGCCAGCGGCGTCATTCCGCAGATTTCACTGATCATGGGACCGTGCGCTGGCGGCGACGTCTACTCGCCTGCCATGACCGACTTCATTTTCATGGTCAAAGACACATCATATATGTTTGTCACCGGGCCTGAAGTGGTAAAAACTGTCACCAATGAGACGGTGACAGCTGAGGAGCTGGGTGGGGCGTCCATCCATACGGTTAAATCTTCTGTAGCCGATCGCGGGTATGACAACGATGTTGAAGCGCTTCTGCAAATGCGGCGCTTGCTTGATTTTTTACCTGCAAATAATACCGCTGAACTCCCTGAATGGCCGACTTTTGACGACGGCGAGCGCATCGACATGTCGCTTGACACGCTCGTGCCTGAAAATCCAAATAAGCCCTACGACATCAAGGAACTCATTCTGAAAACCGTGGATGAGGCTGACTTTTTTGAAATTCAGGAAGCACACGCAAAAAATATTGTAGTCGGCTTCGCGCGTATTGAGGGACGCAGCGTCGGCGTCGTCGCCAATCAGCCTATCGTACTCGCCGGAGTACTTGACTCGGATGCATCACGTAAGGCAGCGCGGTTTGTTCGGTTTTGTGATTGTTTTAATATCCCGATCGTCACGTTTGTCGATGTTCCCGGTTTTCTTCCGGGCACAGCGCAGGAATATGGTGGCCTTATCAAGCACGGTGCCAAGCTGTTGTTTGCCTATGCGGAAGCCACTGTGCCCAAAGTGACGGTTATCACACGCAAAGCCTTTGGCGGTGCCTATGATGTCATGGCTTCAAAACACCTGCGCGGCGATGCAAATTACGCGTGGCCCACCGCACAGATAGCAGTCATGGGTGCTAAGGGTGCGGTCGAGATCATCTTCCGTGGAAATAGCGCGGAGGTTATCGCGGAAAAAACCGCCGAATATGAAAGGCGCTTCCTGTCTCC
>JANXSV010000089.1 GCA_025356505.1 Methylovirgula sp. | reverse complement strand
TATCCTGACCGGCGGTGCACATCACATTTTCAAATAGCTGCATCTTCAATTGATGTTTGCGGGAGCCACCATAAACCCGACCATAAAGGGCAGGATTATGGAGCATTTTATGACTGTGGAATTGGCCCGCGTGCCGCAAATTGTGTCCGGCGCTGGCGCCCGGCATCAGGTGGGCACAAGGGCAGCGGCGTTGGTCGCGGCGGGGAGCTCGGTCTTGCTGGTGGCAGACCCGGGTCTCGAAGCATCGGGCGCACATGCGGATTTAACGCGGTCGCTTGAGGCGGCAGGTTTCGCAGTCCATATTTTTAAGGCTTTCACCGGCGACCCGACGATGGCGCAGACCGATGCGGCAGCGCAGGTTGCGCGCACAGTAAAGGCGGGGTTGGTTGTGGCTCTGGGAGGAGGCTCGGCGCTTGATCTGGGCAAGGTTGTCGCGGCGATTGCCTCAGCGCCCGAACCTGCTCAGACATATGAGCTTTGCGCCGCGCCGTTTCCCGCTTCGCGCCTCAAATGCATTACAGTGCCGACCACATCCGGCACCGGGGCGGAAGTAACGCGGACAACGATTCTGACGCGCCCCGATAAGAGCAAAGTGTGGCTGTGGGGCGAGGAAACCAAAGCTGATCTTGCCATTCTCGATCCCGAACTCACGCTCAAACTTCCGGCATTTTTGACGGCGGCAACCGGCATCGATGCGCTGGTACATGCGGTGGAAGCGGCGACGAACCGCAATAATCATGCGCTTAACACAATCTATGCACATGAGGCCATCCGCCTTGTCGGGCGGCACTTGGTCCGGGCTGTGAACAGCCCCGCAGATATTGAAGCGCGGGCCGGGGTTCAGCTTGCGGCGCTCCTTGCAGGCATCGCCATCGACAATTGTGGCACAGCGATTGCGCATAATATCGGTCATGCAATCGGTTCGCTCAAAAGCGTGCATCACGGGCGCGCAGTCGGCGTGGCGATGTTGGCGACGTTGCCGTGGAATATTGCGGGAGACGATGGCCGCTGGGCAGCCTGCGCGCGCGCGCTTGGCGCTGGTGATACGGCGGCGGATTTTGTGCGCGGATTTGAAGGCTTGATCCGCGCCAGCGGCCTCGACATGAACTTGCATGAATGTTCAGATATTAGCCCGGAACAGCTGGCGCAACAGATGTTGCGGCCGGAGAATGTACCGATGCAGATGTCAAATTGGCGGGCAAGCTCCGAGGCTGACCTCGTGCGCCTTGCGGCCGCAACGCTCGAAATGAGGTAAGCCATGAGCCAGGTCACCATCACCGGAATTGAAGTGACGCAGCACAGGCATCACTTTTCACCGCCCTTCAATGCCAGCTGGGACACCAAGCCGCGCACGTTTTGGGACGCGACCATTGTTCGGGTTCATACCGATGCCGGTCTCACCGGCTTTGGCTCTGGCGATATGATGATCGGCTTTGAAGGCAACGAGCACCTGTTTATCGGGCAGGATGCCATGGCCATCGAGAGGCACTGGCGCGTGCTCAACAACATCAATTTCCATGCCGGACGCTGCTGGCCGTTGGATTTGGCGTTGTGGGATCTGGCTGGAAAAATCACCGGTCAGCCCTGCTGGCGTCTGTTGGGCGGACTGTCCAACAGCGTAAAAGCCTACGCCAGCTCCGGGACTTTGCGCGCGCCTGCGGAATTGGCGGAAGCTGCAGAGCGCTATCTGGCGCTGGGCTATTGCGCGTTAAAAATCCGCTTTCATCGCGGCGACTGGCGCAATGACATCAAGGCGCTGGAGGCAGTTCGGGCCAGGGTCGGCCATAAGCTCGATCTGATGGTGGATTGCAATCAGGGTTGGCGCATGAACTGGGACACCTATGCGCCGTGGTCCTTGAAGGACGCTGTGCAGGTGGCGCGCGAGCTGGAAAAACTGGGTGTCTACTGGATGGAGGAGCCGCTGCATCGCGGCGATGTCGAAGGCATGCGGCGGCTGCGCGATACGACGGATGTGCGCGTGGCGGGCGGAGAAATGACGCGCGAGCTTTATGAATTTCGTAATTTGATCAGCGCCGGGGCGCTGGACGTGATCCAGCCGGATGTTGCGCTGGTGGGCGGCATCACCGGCTGCCGCCGCGTGGCGCTGATGGCGCAGGAGCATAATCTGATTTTCACGCCGCATACCTGGACCAACGGCATGGGTGTAACGGCCAACGCACATCTGACCGCCGGAGCCTGCGATGCGCCGTTTCTGGAGATTCCGTTTGATCCGCCGGAATGGGACGTCGATCGCCGGGACTATATGATGCAGGAGCCGTTGCGGGTTAACCAACAGGGCCTGATCGTTCTATCGGACAGGCCGGGAATGGGCTATGATCTCAACGAGGACATGTTGAAATCCACCAAAGTGGGCTGAGGGGGACTGACAGAGTGAAGAATGGATCGTAAATGGTTGCCGCTCAACGCGTTGCGGGCGTTTGAGGCGGCTGGTAATTTGCTCAGCTTTACCGCGGCGGCCAATAAATTGACGGTCGCCCAGAGCGCAGTTTCGCGGCACGTCATCGTGCTGGAGCAGTTCCTCGGTGTGCCCCTGTTCGAGCGCCGCCCGCAGCAACTGGTGTTGACCGATGCGGGTAAACATTTGCTGCCGGTGGTGACCAAGAGCTTTGATAGGATTGATCAGGCTCTTGGCGAAATCATCCGCGAGAAAGGCACGCCAAAACGGGTGCTGAAAGTGTTTCTCCCGCCTACATTCGCGCATCAATTGGCGGTTCCGCTGTTGCTGGATTTCCGCGCGGAGCAACCCGAAATCACGCTGGACATTGTTTCGGCACCCTCGACCAATCCGAACGATGGCGATGCCGATGTCGCCGTTGCCTATAAGCAACCGGAAGTGAGCAATTCGATCCTTGATTTGCTTTGGATGGTGCAAACCACGGTGTTATGTTCGCCAACTCTGCTCGAGCGTAATCCGGGCGTTGATATTGTGACGCTGGTGACCAAGAACGATTTGCTGCATGTGAAGCTTGAGGGCCGTCCGCGCCACGAGTTTTGGGAAATGTTCATGCGCCGTGCCGGGCATCCCGAAATCAAGGTCAATCGTGGTCTGGTTTTTGATACGGCGCAGCTTGCAGTACAATATGCGCTGTCGGGAGAAGGCTTGGCGCTGGTGGATCCAATGTTGTTCCGCTCCGAAATTGCAGCGGGGAAACTCGTGCAACCATTTGATATCTTGCTCGATGATGGCTATGGCTATTATCTGGCGACCCACCCGGAAGATTTGAACAATGAGGCGGTGGCGTTGTTTCGCTCATGGTTGATACGGCGTTTTGGCGGTATCAAGCTGATCGAGGTTTAGGCACGATGCTATCAGGCGGGTCGGGGTGGATTTCACCAGGCAAGTCGAATTTGTGCCGTGATTTAGTCATGAACCGTTCATGTAGCAACGGGCATATAGGAACCAATGGGGCGCCATGCCGTCAGGCAAGTTTCAGTCGGGAGGTTTCGATCGGCAAGGTTCGGTCGAAAGAAGCGCGCATCCATTTGGTGGTCGGTGACACTGTTTTTTTAGGAGAGTAATATGACAATTCGTTTGATGGGAACTGTATTTGGCGCGGCTGTGATGGCTGCCGGATTTACCCTTGCTGCCAGCGCTCCAGCGCTTGCCGCTTCGGCAATGAAAGAATGCGGCGCGAAGTATGAAGCTGCGAAGACCGCAAATGCTCTGAACGGCATGACCTGGTCGCAGTTTTATTCGAAGTGCTCGGCTGACATGAAGGCAACGCCTGCTGCAGCAACTGCGCCAGCCGCACCTGCTGCTGCAACAACCCCTGCTAAGCCAATGCCTGCGCCAGCCGCCGCTGCACCTGCCGTTGTGGCTCCTGCGCCAGCCGCAGCTGCAAAGCCGATGCCGGCTCCAACAATGGCCGCACCTGCAAAGCCAATGGCTCCTGCTGTTGCGCCAACCGCGCTCAATGCTCCGGGCAAGGCTGGCCACGACGCCCGCATGAAGGCTTGCGGCGCTGAATGGGATGCGAACAAGGTAACCTTGAAGGCTCAGTACGCATCATGGCCCAAGTATTACAGCGCCTGCAACACACGCATGAAGACAACAGGCATGTAATCTGAGGCATGTAATCTGAGGCATGTAATCTGAGGCATGTAATCTGAGGCATGTAATCTGATGGCAGCGCTTCAAGAGTTTTTAAAATCCTGAAGCAGTGCGATGTTACTTTAAGAAAAAAGCCCGGGACTCTGTTCCGGGCTTTTTTGTTTAATTTCTCAGCCCGTTTTTCAGCCGGGGACTTTATCAACCGACGTAGGAGCTTCCTGCCACGCCCATTCCGATGATCGCCAAAACGATCGATGCGTACCAAGGCCATTTTTGACCCTTGGTGATGATGGCTACAGTGGCGACGGCGATTGCCACATGAATGATGGTCACGGCGATGGTCAGAATATGATGGCGATGCTCGAAATGATCACCTTCGGCGAGCTTCTCATCGCGCTCGTGCTCGAGTTCCTCGGCCTTTTTCTTGATTTCTTCGGATTCACCATCATAGCGCTTGGCGGATTTTTCAAAATCTTCCGGCTTGCCGCCTGAGGCAGTCGCCTGGGCGGCGGCGATGTCATACATGTTCTTTTTCAGGCTTTTCGACTGGTAAAATGCCCATTGGTCGCTGGCCTGGCTTTGCTTCAGCACGGCAGTATTTTTCTCGGCGATGGCCCCGCCCGTTGCCAGTGTTTCCATGCTGCCGACCGTGGCTGCGATAACCGCCAGAATGGCAATGGTCACGGAAACGGTGGTGATGAAAGAGTTTCCCTCTTCCGCGGCGTGGGCAGCATGTTCGGCGTGCTCCAGATGTTCCTGCGTTTCTAATTCCATAATGCTCTCCCTCTAAAATTATTTTTGATTAAACAGGTTGGTTTGCCGGCTAAACCGCCGGAGCGGTGATTGGCGGCGTGCTTTTCGGCTTTCTTTCAGCGCGCTTCTTTTTGGCAGCAGGCGCTTTTTTGCGCGGGCGCCGAACGGTAAGATCGCTCATCATCTCAAGTTGGATTTGCTGAATTTCGGCAAGACGCTGCCATTGCCGTGACAATAGGTGATCCATTTTCTCGTGAAGGTGCCGGATTTCCAACTCCGCCTTGAGGTTGACCTGATAATCGTTTTCGGCGCGTAGACGGTCTTTAGCTTCCGACCGTTTCTGGCTCATCATGATAATCGGGGCCTGCAGCGCCGCGATACAGGATAGAACAAGATTGAGCAGAATATATGGATAGACGTCGAAGGCAAGCTCGCCCAAAACGCTTTGAAGAATCATCCAGCTAAACAGGATGACCATAAAAATAATGATAAAGGTCCAACTGCCGCCGAAGCTGGCGATGACATCGGACAAGCGCTCGCCGAAGGTGCGATCTTCTTCGTATTCGCGCTCGGTATCTTCGGCAAGAGTGTCGTGAAGCGTGATAGATTCGGCGACGCGGCGGTCAAGCTCGGTTATTTCACCATGCTCAGCCTGTAGCAGATTGCGGACATACTGGGTGCGATATACGGCTAGATCTGTGCGGCAAATGAAGCTTTCCAGCGTTGCTCCCGGATTGGCTTCGAGGATGCTTTCCGACAGCGACGGCCGCAAAAGATCAAGGCTGACAAGCTCGCGTTTTGCTTTTTCAAGGCCGCATATGCAGCAAACGGGACGTAAAACGGATACGGGTGAGACAAGAGTGTCGACATCGCTCACAATCGCGGTCGCTGATACAGGTTTAGCCATAATTTCTGCCATGGTCGCCCTCGTTATTTCACCTTCGATCAAATTTTGTCAGTAGCCTGTTCAGCATTCACATGCAATGGCGATTGCGTTGTCAGAAAGGTTTATGGCTGTTTTTCCGGCGAGTGCCAAACATGGCGGAGGCCGCTCGCAGAAGTGCCTGCCGCATGTGTTACGAATTGGTAATTTGGCTCGATTGTGATTTGCCTTTATGCCACCACGTAAAAGGTATGGGCTAGTACCGCGGATTGTGCGGTGCGTGAGCTTCCCTCTTAAAAGCGCGCTTGTGCGCATGAATGGATGTTGAATTGGCGGCGATGTTTGGCACAAGGTTAAAATTCAGCGCCGCAGGGTTTTGCGCTCTGACTTTGGCCGGCTGTATGACGCCGGAGCCGCAAAATGCCAGCGGTGTGGCCCTGCCTGCGCGGTTTTCGAATGCGAGCGGCGCGGCCGCCCCGCTGCCAAGGCTTTGGCCGAAACTGTTCGGCTCGTCAGAATTGGCGCGGCTGAGCGCATCGGCTTTCGACAACAACTTCGATATTGCTGTAGCGGGGGCCAAAATCCGGCAGGCGCAAGCGCAGTTAAGCCAGAGCGGCGCGGCGTTGCAGCCGCAGATTTCCGGTTATGGCGACGCCAGCCGCACCCAAAGTCCAGGCACGGCCCGCGCCAAGACCGCGCCTTTTAATAGCAGCACCAGCAATAGTTTTGATCTGGGACTGACCGCAAGTTACATGCTGGATTTCTGGGGTAAAAACGCTTCGAGTGTGGAGGCTGCGCGAGATCAACTCGTTGCAACGCAGTTCGACCGCGACACTGTTCAACTTTCGACGCTGGCCGCGGTATCCAATGCCTATCTCCAAGGTCTGGCTGCGCAGGACCGGTTGAAGATTGCCGGTGAAAATATTCGCCTCTCCTCCGAAGTGCTCGAAGCCATTCGTGGCCGCATCAAGGTCGGCACCTCCACCGCTCTCGAAGAAGCCAGCCAAGAGGTGATCGCGACCAATGCGCGCGCGCTGGTGCCAGAATTGCAATTGAGCGCGCAGCAGGCACGCAACACTCTGGCGGTTTTGGTGGGGCAGGTTCCCGAGCGGCTCAAACTTGCCGGCGGCGGTCTGGGCTTGCTGCATGTGCCGCATATCAGCGCGGGGTTACCGTCGCAGTTGTTGACCCGCCGCCCGGATATTGCGGCTGCTGAGGCTAGGTTGGCGGCGCAAAAAGCCAATGTCGAAGCGGCGCGCGCCGCGCTGCTGCCGAATGTTTCTTTGAATGGCAAGCTTGGCTTGCAGAGCCTGACTTTGCAGAATCTGATCCGTCCGGAAGCCATTCTGGCCTCGGTTGCCAGCTCGCTGACCGCTCCGATTTTCGATGGCGGTAATTTACAAGGGCAGTTGGATGCCGACCGCGCTTTGCGCGAACAGCTTTTGTTCAGCTACCGCAAGGACATTATTCAAGCGCTTGCCGATGTCGAGAATGCGCTGGCGGCAGTGAAGTTCCAGACGCGGCACGAGGCATTGCAGACTGAAGCGATCCGCGCGTCGCGCCGCGCTTATGAAATCAACCTGACCGCACTGAAATCCGGAACCATTGATCTTGTGAACTTGTTGAATTCGGAAACCAGCCTGTTCAATGCGCAAGATGTGCTGGTGCAAATTCGCCTGGCGAAGTTTCAGGCCTATGTCAGCTTGATACAGGCGCTGGGTGGCGGCTGGGATATGAAAGACGTGAAGTGAAATGAAGCGGTTGATCGTATTGCTCGTGTTCGGCGCTATTGCTTTTGCAATTTACTGTGCCGCGACCGGATACAGGCCCGCTTGGCTTGAGCCCTATTGGCACGCCCCCGTTGTCAAAGAAGCAACAGGGCGGCGGGCGCGTAACCCCGATGAGGCGATTTCTGTGCTGGTGGCTCCTGTCAAACGCCAGGATGTGCCGGTGAATCTTGAAGCCATCGGCACTGCCCAGCCGTTGAATCAGGTGGTGGTTCGGGCGCAAATCGACGGGCGTCTGAGCGAGGTGACGTTCAAGGATGGTCAGGATGTCAAAGCTGGCGATATCCTCGCACGCATCGACGCGACCACCTATCAGGCGCAATATGATCAAACTCTTGCCAAAAAAGCGCAAGACGAGGCCCAGCTTGGCAACGCTTTGAAGGATTTGGAGCGCTACAAGACTTTGGCTTCAACCCAATATAGCTCGCGTCAGCAGGCGGATACGCAAGCAGCGAGCGTCGCGCAATTTCAGGCTCAGATACAATATGATGCGGGCGTCATTGCCAATGCCAGGGCAATTCTCGATTATGCGGTGATTAAAGCGCCGATCAGCGGACGGGCGGGCTTTCGCGCCGTTGATCCGGGCAATGTCATCCATGCGGGGGACACAGCCGGACTGGTCACGATTACGCAGCTTCGGCCCATTGGCGTGGTGTTCAACTTGCCGCAGCAATATCTGCGCGCCGCCAATGCGGCCAATAAGCAGGCCGCGCTCAGTGTCAGCGTGATTGATGCCGATAGCGCCAAGGTGCTCGATCAGGGCCAAGTGACCACGATAGATAATCAGGTGGACGCCACCACCGGCTCGGTGAAATTCCGGGCGGAATTTCCCAATTCAAACCTCCAGCTCTGGCCGGGCCAGTTTGTCAGCATCAAGCTGGTGCTGTCGACGCTGCGCGGTGTTTTGACGGTTCCTACAGTGGCTGTGCAGAGGGGCCCTAACGGCGCTTTCATTTATGCCGCGATAGACGGAAAATCGGCTGCCATTCCAGTTTCCGTGCCACGCCAGGATGAAAATACGGCGGTGATTGAGGGTGCCGTCACGCAGGGCCAGAGCATCATTACCAGCGGGTTTGCACGGCTCAAAGAAGGTGCCAAAATTAGCGTGGGCGGTGAGACGCAAGCTGTGCCGGATGTTAAGGCAGAGGTTCAAACACCGCCGCAAGAGGGCGCGGCCAAGGCCGGAGAAGCACCGGCTGGTGTTGGAAATGCAGGTGTGGCAGATGGGGTATCAGGTTCCCAAACTGCGAAGCCGGGTCCCGGCGCAACGTCCGTAGAACCAAAGAAACGCCGTAAAAAGGACGGTGCCAATGCGGCTGGCGATGCCGCCGCGCCCGCAGCCGCACCATGAACATCACCGCCGATGGACCGCCCACACCTGATGTCGGAGCTCCGGAAATAGAAGCGCAAACTCTGGCGGCGCATATCGAAGATGCTCAAGACATGGGCTTCGAGGGCGGCGGCGTTGGTGTCTCGACGCCGTTCATCATGCGCCCTGTTGCGACCAGCTTGCTGGCGCTGGCCATTCTGCTGCTGGGTATTCTGGGCTATTTGAAACTCCCGGTCTCGGCCTTGCCGCAAGTGGATTTTCCGACAATCCAGATTACGACCCAGCTGCCGGGAGGCAATCCCGACACGATCGCCGAGCTGGTTACGGCTCCGCTTGAACGCCAATTCGGCACTATTCCGTCTTTAACGGCGATGACATCGCAGAGCACCTTCGGGCTCAGCCAGATCACACTGCAATTTGACCTCGACCGCGATATAGACGCGGCGGCGCAGGATGTGCAGTCGGCCATCAATGCCGCGGGCTCGACGCTGCCGCGCGGGCTGCCATATCCGCCCACCTACGCTAAAGTAAATCCGGCCGATACCGCGATTTTGATGCTGGCGCTCAAATCCAAATCGGTATCGCTACGCAATCTGAGTGATATTGCCGATACATTGATCGGGCCGCGCCTTTCGGAGATAAATGGCGTCGGTCATGTTGCTATCGCGGGGAACATCCGGCCAGCGGTCCGCATCGAGGCTGATTTGCAACGGCTGGCCGCCTATTCTATCGGGCTTGAAGACCTGCGCAATGCCATCTCTAACGCCAATGTCGCTGGCTCGAAAGGTGCGATAGACGGGATTTCACAAGCCTATACCATCGGCGCCAACGATCAGATCGGCAATGCCGAAGCCTATAAGGACGTGGTCGTCGCTCTGCGTGGCGGCGTGCCGGTGCATTTGCGCGATGTGGCGAACCTCACGGACGGGCTGGAAAACACCCGCGTTGGCGGCTGGTTTCAAAATGAACCGGCAATCTTGATTGATGTGCAGCGCCAGCCCGGGGCCAATATTATCAAGACGGTGCAGGCGCTGCGGGCGGCTCTGCCCGGGCTGCAAAGCTCCGTTCCTGCCGGGGCGGAGCTGGTGGTTGTGCATGACCGCACAGATACGATCCGCGCCTCGATCAATGATGTGCAATATAGCCTCCTGCTCAGCGCCGGATTGGTTGTGCTGGTTGTTCTGCTGTTTTTGCGCAATGTGCGGGCGACACTCATCGCCGGTGTGGCGCTGCCGCTTTCGCTGATCGCCACTTTCGGCGTGATGAATCTGGCTGGCTTTTCGCTCGACAACCTGTCCTTGATGGCGCTGACCATCGGGACGGGCTTTGTTGTCGATGATGCGATCGTGATGATCGAAAACGTCGTGCGCAAGATTGAAGGCGGAAGCACCCCGCTTGAGGCAGCCTTGCAAGGAGCGCGTGAGATTGGTTTCACCGTGATTTCGCTCACGGTTTCGCTGATTGCGGTGTTCATTCCGCTGCTGTTCATGAGCGGGCTGATCGGGCGGATGTTTCGCGAGTTTGCGCTCACCCTCTCGGTCGCGGTTGTGGTTTCGGCCGTGGTATCCTTGACGCTGACACCGATGATGTGCGCCAAGCTTTTACGCAGCCAGAGCGAAACCCGAACTCCGCGTCTGGCGCGGCTGTTCGAGCGCCCTATCATCTGGATGAACGCCGCTTATGCCAGCAGTCTGGATCGGGCATTGCGCCATCGCGGGTTTATGATGCTGGTGATGATCGCGACGCTGGTGGCCACCGGTTATTTTTATATCAATATGCCGAAGGGTTTTTTGCCCGAGCAGGATACCAGTTTGCTTTCAGTGACGTTGGAAGCTGCGCCGGATGTGTCGTTTCAGGAAATGGCGCGCCTGCAAGGTGAAGTGGCAAAGCGGGTGCAGATGGAGGGTGATGTTGTGGCGCTGACCTCAGTCGTTGGCATCGGCACGCTCAACCCGACGGGAAATATCGCGCATTTCAATGTCAGCCTGAAGCCGAAAGTGCAGCGCACCCTTGGTGCGAGCGAGATTGCACGTCATCTGGAGCAACTGGCAAAGGCTGTGCCCGGCGTAACGCTTTATGCGCAGGCTGTGCAAGATATCCAGATCTCCACCCGCACCACGCGGGCGCAATATCAGTATTCGCTGACTGGCACTGACGATGCCTCGGTCAATGACTGGGCGCAAAAGCTGGTGGAGCGGCTGCGCGGGCAAGAGCAATTTGGCGCAGTTGCGGCGGAAAACCAGCTTGGCGGCCTGCGCGCGCAAATCAACATTGACCGCGATAAGGCCGGACGCTTTGGCGTTTCCATGCAGGCCATCGACGACACGCTGAACGACGCATTCGGGCAGCGGCAAGTCTCCACAATCTATGCGCAGGCCAACCAATATCGGGTTATTCTGGAAGCCTCGCCGCAAGACAAGCGCGATGTGGCGGCCTTGGGCAAGATCTATGTGAGCGGCACAGGGGGAGTGCAGGTTCCGCTTGGGTCCTTTGCCAAGATTGAACGGATTTCCGCGCCGCTTTCGGTCAGCCACGAGGAGCAATTCCCGGTGGCGGCCCTGAGTTTCGATTTGCCGCGCGGCACATCCTTGGGCGCTGCGGTTGCGGCTGTGAAACAGGCGGAACGCGATATCGGCATGCCCGCCAATATCATCGGCACTTTTGGCGCGGATGCAGCGGAGTTTCAGCGTTCAACTGCGAGCGAGCCGCTGCTGATTCTGGCGGCGATCGTGGCGATTTATCTGGTTCTGGGGATGCTGTATGAAAGCTTCTTTCATCCCATCACCATTCTTTCGACATTGCCTTCCGCAGGCATTGGCGCATTGCTGGCGCTACAGTGGCACGGAGACGATCTGTCCATTGTCGCGCTCATCGGTATTTTGCTGCTGATGGGAATTGTCAAGAAAAACGCCATTATGATGATTGATTTTGCGCTTACGGCTGAGCGCGAACAGGGCCTGTCGGCGCTTGACTCCATTGTTCAAGCGGCGCATTTGCGGTTTCGCCCGATTATGATGACGACGTTGGCAGCCTTGTTCGGCGCGCTACCGCTGGCGCTCGCCAATGGGGCTGGCAGCGAATTGCGCGTGCCTCTGGGCATCACGATTGTCGGCGGGCTTATTTTGAGCCAGTTGCTGACCCTATACACAACGCCGGTCATTTATCTGGCGGTGGAAAATCTGCGGCAACGGCTTGCGGGCGGCGTGCCGCGCGATGGGATTAGCCTAACGGAAAATCACCGCGGGGACGGAGCGCCGCCTGACTTCAGCAAAAGCGTGGTGCCATGAACTTCTCACGGCTGTTCATTCTTCGCCCGGTTGGGACGACACTTATGGCGGCGGGATTGTTTCTCGCCGGAATTGTTGCCTATGCGGTTTTACCGGTGGCAAGCCTCCCGGCGATTGATTTTCCGGCGATTCAGGTCTCGGCGAGCCGCCCGGGAGCAGACCCTGAAACCATGGCGTCCAGCGTGGCGGCACCCTTGGAGCGCCGTCTTGGCACCATCGCCGGTGTTTCGGAACTGACGTCAACAAGCTCGCTCGGCTCCACCCGTATAACGCTGGTTTTCGACATGGCGCATAAGGTGGATTCGGCGGCGCGCGATGTGCAAGCGGCGCTCAATGCCGCTGCAACCGACCTGCCGGGCGATTTGCCAACGCTGCCGAGTTTCCGCAAATTCAATCCGAACTCAGCGCCGATCATCATCTATGCGCTAACATCAGATACGATGAGCGGCAGCGATATGTATGACGCGGCGGACTCGGTGCTGGTGCAGCGCCTGTCGCAGGTTGAGGGGGTGGCAGAGGTTTCGGTGAGCGGCTCTGACCAGCCGGCGGTGCGGGTTCAAACAGATCCGCAGCGAATCGCCAATATGGGGCTCAGTCTGGAGCAAGTGCGCTTGGCCATCGCCAATGCCAATGCGCGCGGCCCTATCGGAGCCTTCGAAGGAAGCGTGCAAAGCGAAACCATTGGCGTGAGCGACCAGATTTCAGACCCTGCCGATTATGCCAATATTCTGATCAAAGGCAAAAGCGGCGTAATGGTGCGGCTGGGCGATGTGGCCAATGTCTCGGCTGGAGTTCGCAATGTTCGCTCTTCCGCGAGTTTCAACGGAAAGCCGGCTGTTATCCTGCAAATTACCAAACAGGCGGACGCGAATGTTCTGGCCACCGTCGACCGTATTAAGGCGCTGATGCCGGAATTGCAGAAATTTGTTCCTGCCGGGCTGGATATTTCGGTCCTCTCGGACCGAACGCTCACCATTCGCGCCTCGGTGCGTGAAATTCAAAAAACACTGATTATTTCCATTCTACTGGTGATGTTGGTGGTGATGGTGTTCATGCAGGGCACGACCGCGATTTTGGCCGCTGGCGTGACTGTGCCGTTGGCGCTGACCGGAACCTTTGCCGCCATGTGGCTGGTGGGGTTCACCGTGGATAATCTGTCGCTGATGGCTATCACCATTTCGGTGGGTTTCGTGGTCGATGATGCCATCGTCATCATCGAGAACATCTATCGCAATCTTGAAAAAGGCCTTGCGCCGTTGCAGGCTGCGCTGGTGGGGGCGCGGCAGATCGGATTTACGGTTGTGTCGATCTCGCTGTCGTTAATTGCGGCTTTTGTGCCGCTGCTGTTTGCAGATGGCGTGGTGGGCAAGATTTTACGCGAGTTTTCGCTGACCCTGACCTTTGCGATTTTGCTCTCGACATTTGTTTCGTTGAGCGTGACGCCCATGATCGTCGGACAGCTTATGAAAGCGGGGGCGCTGCACAGCGCGCCAAACCGGGTGGCACGCAGCGTTGATGCTGTGATGGGCAGGCTGGTTGGCGTTTACCGCGGGTCCCTGCTGCCGATTTTGCATCATCCGTGGCTGGCCGGGCTCGCCACAGCGCTGACCATTGCGCTCACCGTATATTTGTTCGTTCAGTCGCCCAAGGGATTGTTCCCGCAGGATGACACCGGATTGATGTTCGGCTCGACGGAGGCATCTCCCGATATTTCCTATCCGGCGATGCTGGTTCTGCAAAAGCAGGCGGCCGAGATTGTGCGCAGCGATCCCGCCGTGGAATCCGTTGCCTCCTTTATCGGCGCAAGCGGGCCGTTCAGCGGCACAGTCAATCAGGGGCGGCTGATTATCAGCGTCAAACTCGCCCTGCTGAAAACCACTCCCTCAACCGATATTATCGCGAGGCTGCGCCCGAAGCTGGCAAAGCTGAACGGCATCAACACCTATATCAATCCCTCGCTCGATATTCGCGTTGGCGGACGCTCCGGCAAATCAACCTATCAATTCACTTTGTGGGACCCGGATATCACCGAACTGGAGGCGACTGTGCCCAGGGTGGTTGAGGCTTTGCGCAAGCTGCCGGGGATGACGGATGTGAATACCGACCGCGATCAGGGTGGCTTGCAGGCCAATCTGGTCATTGATCGAGCCGCAGCCTCGCGCCTTGGCGTCGCGATCGGCGATATTGATACCGCCTTGAACAATGCCTATTCGCAGCGGCAGGTTTCAACGATCTATGCACCGCGCAATCAATACCGGGTGATTTTCGAGGTCAACGCCCCAAACCGCGACGATCCTAATGATGTTGCGAACATGTTCGTGCCGAGCAAAAACGGCGGGCAAATCCCGATTTCCGCCGTGGCACGGCTGGAGCGTGGAACTGTCCCGCTCGCCATCAACCATCAGGGGGCGTTTCCAGCCATCACCATCAGTTATGCGCTGGCCAAAGATGCGGTGTTTGACGACGTGACGAAGCAGATATTGGCAACGGTCAATGCGCTGCATCTGCCGGATAATGTCCATGCTGAATTTGCCGGAGATGCCAAGGACAACGCCGCCAACGGCTCGAATATGGTCATCCTGCTGATCACGGCTTTGCTGGCCGTTTATATTATTCTTGGGGTTCTTTACGAGAGTCTGCTGCATCCGCTGACCATTCTCTCGACTTTGCCGTCGGCGGGGCTTGGCGCTTTGCTGGCGCTGCGCGGTGCCGGGATGGAGCTGACCATCGTCGCGCTGATCGGCATCATCATGCTGATCGGTATCGTCAAGAAAAATGGTATCATGCTGGTGGATTTTGCGATTTCGGCGCAAAGAGAGCGCGGAAAAACGCCGGAAGAGGCCATTTTCGAGGCCTGTCTGGAGCGGTTCCGGCCTATTTTGATGACGACGCTTGCGGCCATGCTGGGAGCAATCCCGCTGGCGATCGCGACAGGGGAGGGCAGCGCATTGCGGCAGCCGCTGGGCATCACCATTGTGGGAGGGCTGGCGCTGAGCCAGGTATTGACGCTTTACACGACGCCAATCATCTATTTGGCTCTGGCCAAGGCGTCTTTGCGCATGAAAATCTGGCGCAATAAGGATTTGAGGCCCGCGCACTCACGCCTTTCGCCACAACAGGGCAAGGCCCAGAGCCGCTGAACAGGACGAGGCTGCCAATACGGCAATTTTCGTCACCTCATGTGCGGCCGGCGCGTTCGCAAAGCCGAGCGATGAGATAAACAGGCTCATGGTGAACCCGATGCCGCAAAGCGCCGCGACGCCGTAAAGCTGCCGCCACGTCGCGCCTTCAGGCATAGCGCCCCATTTCGATGCGATGGCAGCCCAAGTAAAAGCGAAGACGCCAAATTGCTTGCCCAGAAACAGGCCCAAAGCCACACCAACCGCAATTGGGCTCAACAGGTTGGCCGGGACAACATCGGCCAGCGAAACTCCGGCATTGGCAAAAGCAAACAGGGGGACGATCAGATAAATCACCCAGCCTGCAAGCCGGAGTTCAAGCGTTTCAAGTTTCGACACCGGCACGCTCAGCGCAACCGCGACGCCAGCCAGCGTCGCATGGATGCCGGATTGAAGAAAACAGTACCACACCAGGATAAAGCCGATTGCAACCGGCCACAGCGCCTTGGTGCGCCGGTTTATGAACCATAAAGCCACAAGGAGCACCGCCGCCGCTCCAAGATAGGAGAGGGTGAGGGTTCCAGCATAAAAGAATGCGATAATGAGGATGGCGCCAAGGTCATCTAGGATGGCCAGCGCGGCAAGAAAATTTTTCAAAGAAGGCGGCACCCTCGATTCCACAACGGCGAGAATGCCAAGCGCGAAGGCAATGTCCGTGGCCGTGGGGATGGCCCAGCCGCGCATTGCAGCGGGGTTGGTGAGGTTCAAGGTCGTAAAAATAGCAGCGGGAAGCAGCATCCCGCCGAGCGCGGCAAAAGCGGGAAGGATGCGTTGCGGCCAAGTCGCCAGCGCGCCTTGCAAAGCCTCGCGCTTGATTTCGAGCCCGATGCTGAGGAAAAAGATGGCCATCAGTCCATCATTGATAAAATGCAGAGGTGACAGCGGAACGTGGAAATCTGGTGTGCCATGCCAGTTCAAAATTGCAAAATAGGCTGGTGCCAGGGCGCTATTTGCGACTATCAGCGCCAGGGCCGTGGCCAACAGCAGCAACACCTCGCCGCGCCGCAGCATGCGCACTGTGAACCCGAGCATGGAAAAGTTCATGGTGCACGCCACTTCCATGTATCGGGCAACTTCACGGCGATATCACCTGCATGTTGTCGTCGGATTTGAAGCGCTTGTCGGCGGACAGAAAATAATCGCAGCCCTGCTCCAGTGCGGTGACATAGTGGATGCAATCAATCAACTTCAGGCCAAGTTCGGCACTGGAGCCTGCCGCGCGCGCAGTCACAGCATTGCCAAGCGAGACAACAGCGATATCGCCACTGGCAAAGAGCTTTTCGTAAGCCGATATGGCCGCGGAGTTGCCCTGCTTGGTCGCGCCGAAAAGACATTCGGCAACGGTCATCTCGCTGGTGAAAAGAGTTGCGCCGGAAAGGGCGAAGCGCTGAAATATACTCTGCAAATCCTGTGTGTCTCGTCTGGGACGTTCAATCCAGGCAATGAACATGTTTGTGTCGATATAGATACGTGATCCGGGGGGGAAGGCGCGCTCTGGTTCAGCCATTTGCTTCAGCCATTTCCGCGCATTCCGCGGACATGTTTGTAAATCGACATCGGGTCACGGGCGATCGCCGGATCGCATCCCGCTCCTGCCAAGGACATCAAGGTGGTGAGCCGGGCATTGGCCTCACTACGCCGGGGTACGGCATCGAGATAATCTACGAGCGCAGCGGTTATGACCGCATTTTGCGAGAGGTTTGTGCGGATACACAGCGCCTTGAGACGGGCGTCCAGGAGGGGCGGAAGATCTATCTCAACGGTCTGAGGAAAAGAGTCGGGCACCTGTATTCTCACACGTTAGCCAGCTTGGTGCGGATGTTAGCATGGT
>JANXSV010000014.1 GCA_025356505.1 Methylovirgula sp. | reverse complement strand
CTATATTGAGGCCGCGCGGGTGTTCAACACCGACCTCCAAACCTTTCCAAGCTTGATTTGGGCGAAAACAGTGTTCTCCGGCAAAAAGCCGCTCGTTGCTTTCGCGGCCAGTGACGCGGCTCAAACGGCTCCCAAGGTCGATTTCGGCAAGTAGTTGGCAATTGGAAAGCCGAAAACCATGGCTCACATACCTGTGGCTCAGAAACTTATGGCCCAAAAATCCATGGCCCGAAATCCAATGGTTTTGAACCGCGCCTATCTGCCTAATCTTGGCGCGTGGCGGCAGCATCTTGCGGCGCTATTCGCGGCATTGGTCTTCTTCGGCCTGTCTCTGACCCTCGCTTGCGCAGCAGTGGCCTATCCTGCGCTTACCGGGCGGGTGGTCGATAATGCAAATTTGCTGTCGCCGGCAAGCCAGGCTGCGCTTGAATCAAAGCTCAAGGACCTAGAAGACAAGTCACAAATTCAGTTTGAAGTCGCGACCGTACCATCCTTGTCGGGGCTGGAGATTGAGCCCTACGCCAACGAACTGTTTCGCACCTGGAAGCTCGGCCAGACCAAGCAAAATAATGGCGTCCTCCTGCTCGTTGCGCCAAGTGAACACAAGGTGCGGGTTGAGGTGGGTTACGGCCTTGAAGGAACACTGACAGATGCTGTTTCCAAAATAATCATCGCCAATGCGATCACGCCACGTTTCAAGGCCGGAGATTTTGAAGGCGGCATATCGCGGGGTGTCGACGATATCATAACGGCATTGACCACTGATTCGGCTTCATGGCAGCCGATGCCGCAAGTCCGCAATGTCGATCAGCAATCCCCGGTTGATACAGTTATGCCGTTTATTGTTTTTGCCCTTTTCGCAGTCGTGCTGTTTTCGATTTTGCGCGGCGGCCTTCTCGGCCAGATCGTCCTGAGCATGTTGCTGAGTGGCGGCGGGCGTGGCGGTGGCGGATTTGGAGGAGGCGGAGGCTTTTCGGGTGGTGGCGGCTTTTCCGGCGGCGGCGGCTCCAGCGGCGGCGGCGGCGCGTCAGGGGGATGGTGATGGAACCTGCCGATCTGCAACGCGTGTCTGACGCCATCCGCACTGCGGAGAAATCCTGCAATGCAGAGTTCATCTGCGTTGTCGCGCGCCGCTCGTCCAACTACAGCTTCTATCCCCTGTTCTGGGCGACGTTTATCGCCCTGCTTGTGCCGTGGCCGCTGATATATTTTACGCTCATTGCCGCCGATCGTATTTTTATCATTCAGTTACTGGCCTTCACGGCGGCGCTGCTCGCGCTTTCGACTGCGGCCTTACGCTTTAAACTCGTGCCGCTTTCTGTGATGCGGGCAAAAGCGCACCGCAATGCGCTGGAGCAATTCATGTTGCGCGGTGTTTCGCGCACCTCGCAACGCAACGGAGTTATGATTTTTGTCTCGCTGGCGGAGCGGTGGGCGCGCATTCTGGTTGATGATGCAATCGCCGCTAAGGTTCCAAACGAGCAATGGCAAATTGCGATCACTGCCCTACTCGAAGCCAATGCCAATGGCGACATGGTCAAGGGGTTTCTGCGTGCCATCGAAATCAGTACGCGCGACTTGGCAGTGCATTTTCCGCCCTCTGCCCACCAGGCGGATGAACTTCCAAACCGGATTTATGTTATCTGATCGACATGCCGGGAGGTTCGATCCCGCCGCCTCTCTCTGATTAAATCTGGAAATCGCACATCATGATCGACCGCCTCGCCCGTTTTGTCGGGCTTTCGCAGTTTATTCCGGGCGCCTTTCGCACCGAACTCTGGGCGACATTGGCTTTGTCATGGCCTCTGGTCGTGACCAATCTGGCGCAAACCGGCATGACGGCGACTGACGTGCTGATGATGGGGCACATCGGCCCGGACGCCGTCGCCGCCGGAGCTCTCGGCACAAATCTCTATTTCGGCCTATTGATATTTGGGCTTGGCGTGATGAGCGCGGCCACGCCGATGATTGCCGCGGAGCTTGGCCGAAATCGTTTTGCTGTGCGCGAAGTCCGCCGCACATTCCGGCAGGGCCTCTGGGCGGCTGCACTCATCAGTATGCCGATGTGGGCCATTCTTTGGCAGGGCGAGCCTATTCTGGTTCTGCTGGGTCAAAATCCGGGTTTGGCGCATGAAGCTGGGATATATCTGCATTATCTACAGTGGGGCCTGCTGCCGTTTTTCCTGTATCTGGCCCTGCGCTCATTTTTCGCCGCCCTGCAGCGCACATTCGAAAGCATGTTGGCAGTAATCATATCATTTCTGTTCAATGTCTTTGCCAATTGGTGCCTGCTGTTTGGGCACCTTGGCTTTCCGGCTCTGGGACTGAAGGGTTCCGGCATAGCCACCAGCCTTTCGAGTTGTGTGATGTTTGCGGCGCTGGCCTATGTTGCGCTGCGCGACCGGCGCTTCCGTCGATATCAGCTGTTTGGCCGGTTCTGGCGTCCGGATTGGCGCAGATGGCGCGAGTTCTGGGCCATAGGTCTGCCGATTGGCGCAACGCTGCTGTTTGAAGTGTCGATCTTCAACGCTGCAGTTTTCCTCATGGGCCTCATCAGCACCACGGCTCTCGCCGCACATGCCATCGCCATTCAGATCGCATCGCTGACTTTTATGATTCCGCTTGGCATATCCCAGGCTGCAACGGTGCGCGTAGGCCTTGGATTCGGCGCGAAAAACCCAACCCACATCGCCTTGGCAGGCTTTATTGCCTTTGTGATTGCCGAAGGAATGATGTGCCTGACAGCCCTTGCACTGGTAATTTTCCCGACGTTTTTCATCGAGGCTTTTCTCGATCTGGGCCAGATCACCAATGCGCCAGTGGTGCCGCTTGCCGTCTCTTACCTCGCGATTGCCGCACTGTTCCAAATCGCCGACGGCGCGCAAGTTGTGGGTGCCGGGATGTTACGAGGCTTGCAGGACACCACAATTCCGATGCTCTACGCGCTGCTGGGATATTGGGGTTTAGGGTTTCCGCTGGCTGTGCTGCTCGGCTTTTTCACGCCGTTAGCCGGAGTGGGCATTTGGCTCGGCCTGGCGTTCGGCTTGGCGGTGGTAGCCGTATTGATGCTGAGGCGATGGTTGAAGCGCGGCGAACTCGGCCTGCTTCAGCCGCATTAGGCCCCGCTAAGCGCATAATCTAGCAAACTGCGCGCTCCGGGGGTTCAGAACGGCGTTTCCGCATCTGCTCATGTCTTAAAGCCCGCATGTCTTAAAGCCCGCTTGTTTTGGCTGCGCCAAGAATAGCGCCCGGCTTTGCGGCGCTCCCGGCCTGTAAAACAACAGCATAGCCGTCGCTGTCATCGCTCGCGTTGGTTGGAACGTCAAACTGCGCGGCGCTGCCGCTCCAGTCTCCCAATTTGGTCATAGCGCGCACGACATTGTAATAGGTCACGCTGCGGCCGGCATTTTCGCCGCGCCCGATGGCGACATCGCGAGCACTGGCTATCTTCAGCAGCCAAACAGTCCCGGAGCCTTTACCGGAGCCCACCTGAACCGCCGCACCGCTTAAGGTGACGGCAACGCTCATCGCCCCGCTTTTACCAGCTTGCGACTGCATTGCGCCTTTCAGCGCGTCTCTTTCCGAGCCGATGACGGGTGCGAGCCCGTCAACAACGGCTTGAGGTGTATAAACAGCGCCATCTCCGCGCGCGCTGGCATAGGCATGCTGCCGCGCAGTGTAGGCAGGCTTGGCAAACGTATCCTTCCAGCCGATATAATCCCAATAGTCCACGGGAAACGAGAGCGCCAAGACATCGGGCGCGCGTGCGATCTGCCCCAGAATCTTGTCAGCGGGCGGGCAGGACGAACAGCCTTGGCTGGTGAACAGCTCCACCACAGAGCGCACTTCGGCTTGAGCCGGTGCAGCCGACGCCAGCAGTCCAATGGCAATAACAGATAACAAATTACGCATGATAACCTCGATGCGCAAACCTAACGCAACCGCGCCTACACGCGCCAGTCACGATTGGGTGAGCACAGATTGAGTACACGTGTGTGCGGTCAGCCTTGCCCGCTCAGCTCAGTTATCACCGGCGCAGGCGCTTAATTTGTGACTGCGCGCAGCCCTTTTTCATTCGCGCGCAGTCTTGTCTTTCTCGTCAAGCCGCCAACTGGCGCAAGACGTAGTGCAAAATCCCGCCATTCTTGAAATATTCAAGCTCGTCAAGCGTGGCGATACGGCACAGCAATGGCACTTTCTTGACCGAGCCATCAGCCGACGTAATCGACATTTCCATCATCTGGCGCGGCTTGAGGTCCGCTCCAAGGCCATGAATGGTCACGCTTTCGTCGCCCTTGAGGCCCAGCGTCTGCCAGCTTGTGCCCTCTTCGAATGTCAGCGGCAGGACGCCCATTCCGACCAGATTGGAGCGATGAATACGCTCGAAGCTCTGAGCCACAACGGCGCGCACGCCCAGCAGCTTGGTGCCTTTGGCGGCCCAATCGCGCGAGGAGCCATTGCCATATTCAGCGCCCGCAAACACCACAAGCGGACGCCCTTCAGCGGCATATTTCATTGCGGCATCAAATATCGGCATCGCCTCGCCAGCAGATTTACCATCACTTGGGAAGTGTTTGGTCATCCCGCCTTCTGCAACAGAACCGTCCGCGGCCTTATTGATGAAGTTCTTGATGCGGATATTGGCGAATGTACCGCGCATCATAACTTCATGATTGCCGCGCCGGGTTCCATATTGATTGAAATCTGCCGGAGCGACCTGATGTTCCATCAAATATTTACCGGCAGGCGAGGCCGCCTTGATCGATCCGGCCGGAGAAATATGATCGGTGGTGATCTTGTCGCCGAAGAGCGCCAGAATACGGGCGTCTTCAATGTCTTTAATCGGCACCGGCGTCTTGGTGATACCTTCAAAATAGGGAGGATTCTGCACATAGGTGGAACCCATGTCCCATTTATAGGTCTGACCTTCGGGCGCATCAACGCCCTGCCAATTGGTGTCGCCCTTAAACACATCGGCGTAGCGTTCTTTGAAGATTTTCTTGGTAACGTTCTTCTGGATGTAATCCTGAATTTCCTTGGACGACGGCCAGATGTCTTTCAGGTAAACCGCAGCCCCATCCTTGCCTTTTCCAAGCGGCTCCTTGGTCAGATCCATCTGCACCGAGCCCGCCAGCGCATAGGCCACGACCAGAGGCGGCGAGGCCAAATAGTTGGCTTGAACATCAGGTGAAACGCGCCCCTCAAAGTTACGGTTGCCGGATAGTACCGCCGCGCCGATCAAGCCATTATCATTGATCGCCTTGGAGATTGCGGCATTGAGCGGGCCGGAATTGCCGATGCAGGTCGTGCAGCCAAACCCGACCAGATTGAAGCCGAGCTTATCGAGGTCACCCTGCAGGCCGGCATTTTTGAGATATTCGGCCACCACTTGTGATCCGGGCGCTAGCGAGGTTTTCACCCACGGCTTTGACGTCAGGCCTTTGGCCACCGCATTGCGCGCCAACAGCCCTGCGGCGATCAAAACGCTCGGGTTGGACGTGTTGGTGCAGGATGTTATGGCCGCGATCACCACATCGCCATGCCCGAGGTCAAAGTTTTTGCCCTCGACCTTGACACGTTTGGTCATTTCGCTCGACTTTTTATAGTCGCCCGCCATTGCGGAGGCAAAACCCTCCGCAACACTTTCCAGCGCAACCCGGCCTTCCGGGCGCTTTGGCCCGGCCATGGACGGGACAACATCGCTCAGGTTTAAGCCGAGAGTATCCGAGAAAATCGGGTCTTTTGCAGCCTTGGGACGGAACAAACCCTGAGCCTTGGCATATTTTTCGGCCAATTCGACCCGTGCGCCAGAGCGGCTGGTGATCGTCAGATAGTTCAGCGTTTCACCGTCAATCGGGAAAAACCCACATGTTGCGCCATATTCCGGTGCCATATTGGCGATGGTCGCGCGGTCCGCAAGCGTCAGGTGGTTGAGGCCCGGGCCATAAAATTCCACAAACTTATTCACCACACCCTTTTTGCGCAGCATTTGCGTGACGGTCAGCACAAGGTCGGTGGCGGTTACGCCTTCTTTGAGCTTTCCCGTCAATTTGAAGCCGATAACCTCCGGCAGCAGCATGGATTGCGGCTGACCCAGCATCGCAGCTTCTGCCTCGATTCCGCCGACGCCCCAGCCTAAAACAGCCAGACCGTTCACCATCGTGGTATGGGAATCTGTCCCCACCAAAGTGTCCGGATAGGCCACTTCGACTGTTTCCGCTTTGCCACGGGCGTTGGTGACCCGCTCTTTGCGGGTCCAGATCGTCTGCGACAAATATTCGAGGTTCACCTGATGGCAAATGCCTGTGCCGGGCGGCACCACACGGAAATTGTCAAAAGAACCCTGACCCCATTTCAAGAAACGATAGCGCTCGCCGTTGCGCGCATATTCGTGGTCCACATTGGCCTTCAAGGATTTTACCGAGCCGAACTCGTCCACAATCACCGAATGGTCGATCACCAGATCAACCGGCACAAGCGGATTGATCTTTTTCGGATCCCCTTTGAGCACCGTCATCGCGTCACGCATCGCGGCAAGATCCACCACAGCCGGAACGCCGGTAAAGTCCTGCATCAAGACCCGCGCCGGACGAAAAGCGATTTCGCGTTCGGTCTTGCCCGTGTCACTCAACCAGCCGACGACGCCTTCGATATCGGCTTTGGTGACCGTTTTTCCATCTTCAAAGCGCAGCAGATTCTCAAGCAATACTTTCATGGAATAGGGCAGCGCAGAAATGCCGGTAAGCCCGTTTTTCTCTGCCGCTTTCAACGAATAGTAATGATAGGTTTTGGTGCCTACCTTGAGTTTTTTGCGGCATTTGAAGCTGTCGAGCGAAGTCATATACGTCCCTTCCATTACGGAGCACGGCAATTTAGTGGCCTGCAACAGATGCGTGTGCAAGATTCGTGCAACAAGCGTGCCGGACCCGCGCAAGCACCGCACAAAGACCGCGGATGATAGCCTAGCTCGCCTTATAGATAATTCTGTGCAAAACCGCTACACCAACCAATGGGGCAGATCGCAAAACTTTCACTCTGCCCACAGTTTCGCCATTCGTCTCTCCCGACCCTTTATTGACTCTGAAACGCCGAGCCTCAGTTTGCGCCTGCTTGTTGAAAACCTTCACCTTATCCGCAATGAGCGCAGCTTGTTCCAAAGTCTGAGCTTTTCGCTAGGCGCCGGAGATGCGCTTGTGCTTGCAGGGGCAAACGGGGCAGGCAAATCCAGCCTGCTGCGAGCCTTACTGGGTCTGTTGCCGCTTGCGCATGGCAGCATCACTTTGACCGGGCGCGACACGCCGCTGGTTGAAAATGCGCATTTGCTTGGCACGGCCGACGGGCTGAAGGCGGCTCTCTCGGCGGGCGAAAATCTGACATTCTGGAGCCGGGTGCTGAGAGCCGACGATGGAAGCCCGCTCGTATCGCCCGCTCAGGCTCTGGCACAAGTGAATCTCGCCGCGCTCGAACACACGCCGGTGGCCTATTTATCTGCCGGGCAAAGGCGGCGCGTGGCGCTTGCGCGCCTGCTGATGGTCGAGCGTCCGGTTTGGTTGCTGGATGAACCCGTCAACGCGCTCGATGCGGCATCGCAACTCCGTTTCGCTGAAATTTGCCAGGAGCACCGGCGTGCCGGGGGCATGATCATCGCCGCCAGCCATGTTGATCTGGGCTTGAGCGATGCAACGACGCTCACACTAGGGGCAAACCGATGATGCGCGCCGCGATCGCCCTGCTGAACCGCGACCTCACCATCGCTCTGCGCATCGGCGGCGGCGGCGCGGTTGGACTGATTTTTTTCTTGAGCATCATCACATTGACGCCCTTCGCCATCGGTCCTGACCTCAACCTGCTGGCGCGCATCGCCCCAGCGATCATCTGGATTGCGGTCTTGCTGGCGACCTTGCTTGGGCTTGATCGCCTGTTTCAAGCCGACGAGGATGATGGCGTTCTGGATGTACTGCACACGTCTATTTTGCCGCTCGAGCTCATCGTTTTGATCAAATGCATTGCCCATTGGCTGACAACGGCCCTGCCGCTGATTATCGCCACGCCCGTATTTGCTTTGATGCTCGGGCTTGGAACGGGTGACCTTTGGGTGCTGTCACTCAGTCTGCTGGCAGGAACTCCGGCGCTGACGCTGATCGGGGCGATCGGAGCGGCGCTGACGGTTTCCGTACGGCGCGGCGGGCTACTCATGGCCGTTTTGATCTTGCCTCTGACCATTCCAGTACTCATTTTCGGTGTTGCCGCGCAAGACCCGAATGTGCCCTCTATGTTGCCAATCCTCGTATTGGTGGCCTTTTCGCTTGCGGCCATCGCCCTCGCGCCCATTGCGGCTGCAGCGGCATTGCGTCACATCTAGGGGCAACTTGCCAGATTGTGTTTACGTCTAAACTCTTCTAGAAAGCGCCTCATGTGGTCGTTAGCCAACCCATCAAACTTTATGAAACTGGCTCAAAGACTAATCCCGCCTTTGAGCTTTTTGACCGCTTTATGTTTTGGCTATGGACTCTACCTCAGCTTTTTTGACAGCCCTCCGGACTATCAACAGGGTGAGGCAGTGCGCATCATGTATATTCATGTGCCGAGTGCATGGCTGGCGAGCCTCATCTATGTGTCGCTCATTCTGGCGGCATTAGGCACTTTAGTCTGGCGGCACCCGTTGGCGGACGCGGCTCAAAAGGCCGCTGCGCCGCTTGGTGCAGGCTTTACCCTGATCTGTCTGGTCACCGGATCTCTCTGGGGCAAGCCAATGTGGGGCACCTATTGGGTTTGGGATGCGCGCCTGACCTCGGTGCTGGTGTTGTTTCTGCTTTACCTTGGCCTCGTTGCCCTGTGGTGGACCATCGACGATAAATCAAAAGCAGCGCGATTGGCTGCCATCTTGACCTTGGTTGGCGCGGTAAACTTGCCAATCATCAAATATTCAGTCGATTGGTGGAACACGCTTCATCA
>JANXSV010000447.1 GCA_025356505.1 Methylovirgula sp. | reverse complement strand
GCGCGCCGTGCGCGCGCCAATGACAGAATTTGCGAACACGATGGCGTTAGATTCCGCCCAGGCAATCTGGTCACCGAACTTTGGCCGGAAGAGCGTTTGATATGGCGCGCAGGTGAAGCTCGGCAGACATCCAAGCGCCTCATGCAATTCCATAAGCAGGCGGGCATCACGGGCAAAATCTGCAGAGCCGAGAAACAATTCAGGATGGATCAGGTCCATCGAGCCTACATTCGATGTCGTCAGCACTTTCACCTTCGCCTGCCGCTGCGTGAAATAACGGACAAAATCCAGACTGGCATCGCCATGATAGGAGCAACCATCAATATGTGCAGCGGAAACATCGATGAGTTCTTTCGCGCCCACTGCTTTTGCATATTGAACAATGAGCCGCAGAGCGAAAGCCGGCCCTTCGCCCTGCTCTCCTGACAAAACCGATGTATCGCTCACGCTAAGGTTCATGATGCAAGCTTAATAGAAAACCCACCAGAATTGAAACCTCAGAAACCGCTCCGGCGGCGCGCCGACGATTGAACAGTGCTCTGCCCGCGCAAAATATCGCGCAACGAAGCCTGTGTGCGTTCGGGCGCGGCTTGGCGTGAAGCACGCAGGTTCTCATCTCCAGCCTCGTCGCGCCAAGCCATATCGCCAGCCGTGTTGCCGAGCGGCGCGCGCCGCGTTGATTCAGGCGCTGGCTTGTCTTTTACGGCGACCATCTCCTCGCGAATCATCCGGCGCATCAGGTTGAGAAAGTGATCGCCCTCGCGCGACAATAAAAAACCGGTCATGTCGCGCATCGAGATATCACTGCGCACAGGTGGGGCCGCTTCACGCGCGCCGCTGTGCCGTGAAGCAGCCTCTGGCTCACGAGCGACCGGCCGGGGCTTTGCCCGGTGCGGCAGCGGAGTTTCGGCATAGTCTTGGCGATCCAGCCGCGCTTCCATTGCTGCGCAGGCATGACGCAGAGAGCGGCAAAGGTCCAAAATTTCAGCTTCCGTGCTCTTTGCTGCGGTGTGCGGCTGTTCAAAATCCGCAAAAAGCTCCGAATCTGCTGATACAGGCTGCCGCGGAGGCGCATTTGCCCGCATTTGATCCGCCTCGGAGCTCCACTCATCTCGTTTGCCCCGATAAAAAGCCATCATATCCTCACGCTCGCGCCACGCTGTCGCCCAATCAGAATCGCTGATCTGAGCCTCCAAAACCTGCCTGAGTGTTAACCAACAAGCTTAACAGATCTTAAACTTTTGAGCTTTTTGCCGCCAAAACGGCACTGCAATAAATTGGGCAAGTGACAAAATACCCCCTTCACAAGCCTGTCACAGGCGATAGATTAAGGTTGTACAGGAAAAAAGCGGAGTGAGCAGTCAGCGCAATCCTGCGTAGCTGAGCATTTCATAGATGAGGTTGCACCGTGTCGGTTCACTTCCATCAGAATATCTCTCCTCAGGCGTGCCCCGCATTGGTGCTCAATGCGGACTTTCGGCCATTAAGCTACTATCCGCTTTCGCTCTGGGGTTGGCAGGATACGGTCAAGGCAGTGTTCCTTGATCGGGTCAATATCGTGCAGCATTATGATCGCACAATCCGCAGCCCGACTTCGGAAATTCGCCTTCCTTCTGTGGTATCGCTTAAAACCTACGTCAAGCCATCGCGTTTTCCGGCCTTCACACGCTTCAACGTATTCCTACGGGACAGATTCACCTGCCAATATTGCGGCGGGCGCGATGATCTCACTTTCGACCACGTCGTGCCGCGCTCAAAGGGCGGAACCACCGTATGGGACAATATCGTCGCGGCCTGTTCATGCTGTAACCTTGCCAAGGGTGACAAGCTGCCAAAGCAGGCGCAGATGTGGCCTGCCCGCAAACCGTATCAGCCCACCGTGAACGATTTGCACCAGAACGGCCGCCTGTTTCCGCCGAACTATCTGCATGAAAGCTGGATGGACTATCTCTATTGGGATTCGGTGCTCGACCCATAGGCCGAAGCTTCACGGCGCTCACCTTGCTTGCAGAATTTGTCAGCGCTTAAACAGGCTTAGCGTTTGCGACGCGCCTTTAACTGCCACAGCCGCCAGCGCCGCACAAATAACCGCATTCCAGCCTGCCAACGACAGTCCCAATATGCGTATGGCCACCGCATCACACCGCACAACCTTTGTGGTTTCGAGTTGCTTCAAAAAATCCGTCACTGCGCCGCCCTTTTGAACCGCGCCGCTACACTCGCTCGGGCCAGGCCAAAAGCCCCACTCGACGCCGGAATGATAGATCCCGAAGCCGCTGTTGAACACGAACAACAGCGCCAGCGCGATGAAACCGGCGCTGACAACTGATTGGTACCGCGTGCCTTGCGCCATGAAAAATGTCAGTGCCGCGAGCGGAACCCCATAATAATAGGCGATACGCTGCTTGAGGCAGAGTTCGCACGGGGCAATGCCGTAAAACTGAAATATCCACGCGCCCAGAATTGTTGCCGCAGCAATGCCAAAAATGAGCAGTGCCAAGTGCCCGGAAGAAAAACGATAGGTCATCCGCGTCTCACAACATATGCGCTGCGGCCCAGAAGCCGCCAACAATGATTACCACTAACAAGATCATGAAAGTGGCAAAATGGCGCTCGAGCAAAGCCTTGATCGGCTCACCGAATTTGGTCAGCAACCCGGCCAGAAGAAAGAAACGCGCGCCGCGGGTGATGGCAGCCAAGAGCACGAACAGCGGGAAATTATAACCAAGAACGCCGCTGACAATCGTTACCAGTTTAAACGGGATCGGCGTCAGGCCTTTAACCAGAATAAAGGCCCAGCCCCATTTGTCATAAAACGCCTTCAGCGCGTCCATTTTCTCGGCATAACCATAAAGCCCGATCAGCCATTTGCCGACGCTGTCGTAAAGACCCGCCCCGATATAATAGCCCAAAATACCACCAAGCACCGAGGCAACGGTGCAAATGAAGGCATAATGTAAAGCCTTTTTAGGCTGCGCCAAAGACATCGGCACCAGAATAACGTCTGGCGGAATTGGGAAAAAGGAACTTTCCGCAAAGGCGATAATTGCCAACGCCCAAGTGGCGCGCGGGCTTTCCGCCAAGCGAAGGGTCCAGTCATAAAGGCGTTTAAACATCAAGCGCTCCAAGTCGGCCCATGAGGTGCAGCAATTCACCGTAAAAGTCTACAGTGGCCAAGTGACGCCGCCTGCAAGGCGCGAAATAATTTGGCAAATCATCGGCGCAAGGGTTGACCATTGAAGTTCCGTGCGTATTATCCCGCCAGTTTCAGGCCCCTTCGCGCGGCCGAAGCCCCCGTGGCGGAATTGGTAGACGCGTCCGACTCAAAATCGGATTCTTCACGGAGTGCTGGTTCGATTCCGGCCGGGGGCACCAAATCACCGTTTTTTCAGTCCGGGCATGTTCGCAAGCGTCCGAATGATGACGAAGTAGGTGAAGCCCGCGTCGCATTGCAATAGGCAGACGATCCC
>JANXSV010000432.1 GCA_025356505.1 Methylovirgula sp. | reverse complement strand
TGTCGAGTTGATCTGCCCACCATTGCGCCATTTTCACGCGTTCATCCCAAAAGTCCGCTCGTAAATACGCGCGCCGAACTTCGTTGCCTTCTATGTGGGCCAGATGGCGTTCAATAGCGTCGGGATTCCATAGACCGGACTGATTGGTGAGAGTTGAGAAGGTTGCTCGAAATCCGTGGGCGGTGGCTTCTTCTTGCGTATAGCCCAATCGGCGCAAAGCGGCGTTGAGCGTGTTTTCACTCATAGGCTTCAAGATCGTTCGCAGACTTGGAAACAGGAATTTGCTTTGACCTGCCAGCTCTTTCAATTTCTTCAAAATGGCGATGGCTTGAAGGGGGAGGGGAACGCGGTGTTCACGGCGCATCTTCATACGCGCGGCTGGAATCGCCCAATGCGCGGCCTCAAGATCAAACTCTTCCCAAGTGGCAAATCTCAATTCGCCGGGTCTTGGCGCTAAGACGGCTAGAAGCTTCAAAGCTGCCACTGTGCTCGACTGGCCATTAAAGCCGTCTATGGCTCTTAAAAGCCCGCCTAGCGCAGCTTTGTCAGTGATTGCAGCGCGATGTGTTACCACGGGGCGGGTAAGAGCACCTTTGAGCGCATAAGTTGGATCGTTGTCGGCGCGCGCGGTGGAAACGGCATATCTGAAAACAGCACCGATGGTTGATTGAAGTCTTTTTGCGGTTTCGTGAGTTCCGCGCGCTTCCACAAGTCGCAATGTGGTCAGGACTTGCGGCGCGGTCACTTGCCTGATTGCTAAGCTACCAAACCCGCCCGAACTGGCAACACCGTTGCAAGCCATATCAAGCAACCAACTAATCTTGTGAATAGTTGTTGGTGAACGACCTTCCCTAACCAGCTTGGCGATATATTCATCTGCAATGGCTTTGAAGGTGTTTGTCTCGACTTCTAGCGCGGCGCGCTTGGCGACTTGCTTTTCGGCTGATGGATCTCCGCCAGCAGCAACCAAGGTTCGAGCTTCATCTCTTATCCTTCGTGCTTCACCCAATCCTATATCGGGATAAGAGCCGATGCTCAAAAGCTTCTGCTTGCCCAAAAATCGATACTGATATCGCCATAGCTTCGAGCCATTTGGATTTATGAGAATGTAAAGCCCGCGCTCGTCAGTAAGCTTGTAAGGCTTGGGGGTGGGTTTTGCATTCTTGGTTCGAGCATCAGTCAGGGACATGTGGTGGTATCGAATTTTTGAGTTTGGTGGTATGCCACCAAATGTACCACCAAATGAGTTGGACGCAATGGCACGTCATTGAACGTGTTTAGACCATCTCCGCGAAAGAATGCGGAATTTATTTAACAAAATCAATGCAATCCGAACGTTTTCGGACTTCTCTGGATGGCTTAAAAAGGGGAAGTGGTGCCGGCTGCAGGACTCGAACTCGCGACCTGCCGATTACAAATCGGCTGCTCTACCAACTGAGCTAAACCGGCACATGAGGTTTGGATACATTCAAGAGACCGGATTCGCAACCTCTTTTTCCCGTGCGTTTGCGTTTATTGACCTTTTGAGCTGCGGCTAGCGAAGCGGACGGCCTCTTCAGCGGCCCTGAAAAGTGCCTTGGCTTTGTTTACGCATTCTGCCGCTTCATTTTCCGGGATTGAGTCGTAGACCACACCTGCTCCTGCTTGCACGTGCATTTTGCCGTCTTTAACCACTGAAGTCCGCAACACGATGCAGGTATCCATGTCAGAATTAGCGCCAAAATAGCCTACGCATCCGGCGTAAATACCGCGCTTGTCTTTTTCAAGTTCGTCAATGATTTGCATTGCGCGAACCTTTGGAGCACCTGACACCGTTCCAGCAGGAAAGCCCGCTGCCAGCGCCGTCAGATTATCATGTTTTGGATCGAGTTTTCCTTCCACATTGGACACTATGTGCATGACATGACTATAGTTCTCGATAAAAAACTTATCCGTGACGTTCACAGTTCCGACCTTCGCAACACGTCCCACATCATTTCTACCAAGGTCAAGCAGCATCAGGTGTTCGGACCGTTCTTTGGGATCGGCGAGCAGTTCTGCTGCAAGGGCCGCATCTTCTGCGCCAGTTTTACCGCGCGGCCGCGTGCCGGCGATGGGACGGATCGTGACAGTTCCCTCGCGTACCCGGACGAGGATTTCCGGGCTCGAAACGACAATCTGGAAACCACCGAAATCGAGGTAACATAAAAACGGCGAGGGGTTTACGCGGCGCAGTGCCCGATACAGGGAAAACGGCGGCAGCTCATAATCAGACGTAAAACGCTGTGACAGGACGACCTGAAAAATATCTCCTGCGCGGATATATTCTTTAGCGGTGTGGACCATTGCATGAAACTCTGCCTCGCTGGTGTTCGAGACAGGTGTTTTCGCCTTAAGAAAAGGATTTGCTGACACGGGAGAGTGATTTAGGGGGCCTTCCAACCTTGTAATGATCGCGTCGAGACGGTCTTGCGCAGTCTCTGAGGCTGCTTTCGCAGACACGCCGGACTTGGGCCGAACCGGGGTGACCAAAGTTATCTCATCTTTGACAGCGTCGAAAATGACCATAACTGTGGGGCGCATAAGGATTGCATCTGGTACGCCAATCGGATCAACCTTTGGCGGTGCCAAGTCTTCCATCTGCCGGACCATGTCATATCCGAGATACCCAAAAACGCCTGCAGACATCGGCGGAAGCGTGCCCGGGAGGTCTATTGCAGATTCGCTCAAAAGGTCTCGTAGCGCCTCCAGAGGTTTTTTTGGACAGGGTTCAAACTGATCTGCCGTGTGAAGCGCCGCGCGGTTTATTTCTGAGCTGTCGCCAGTACAGCGCCATATGAGATCCGGGTCGAGACCAATCATCGAATAGCGGCCACGTATCGCGCCACCTTCAACCGATTCTAGCAGAAAAATGTTTCCGGAACGGCCCTCAGACAGTTTCAGGAAAGCAGAAACAGGCGTTTCGAGATCAGCAATCAAAGTTGAAGTGATAACTTGCGCCACGCCGGAGCGATAGACGCGTTCGAAATTTGTCTCTGCCGCTTCGGTCATTTTTTGCAGCTCACTTCTGACCGATGATTTGGTTGTAGACCTGATCGTTGATCGTCACGCCGAGATCGGTTTGGAGCTTCGTCAAATATTGAGCAATGATATCATCGGCGATGCTTGCTTTAAGCTGCTCGGATATTTGCTTTGTTGCGGGAGCCGCATGATCTAGAGGTGCGACCTTTGATTCCGTGATTCTAAACACAGCCCGCGTGCCATCGGCCAATGCTACAGAGGCTGCGCCATTTAAAGGCTGATTAAACACCTGAGCTACGAAATTTGGAGCAAGTTCTGATTTGCCGCCGCGCGAAATATTTGAAGCTGACTTGATTGTCTGATTGCCGAGGCTGACGGCAATGTCATTTAAGCTTGTGCCCGCGTTGAGTTTTTTAACAGCGTCAGCGGCTGCTTCCCCAAGCTTTCTTGCGGTTTGACTGTCCGTCCATGTGTTCACAACGCGGTCTTTGACTTCATCCAGAGTGCGCTCTCGTGAAAGTTCAATTTTTTGCACTTCAAACCAGGTGAATCCTCCGTCGCGGTTCAGAATAGTCTCGTTGTCGACGCCGATATCCGACGCGAAAACAGCTTTTAGCAACGGTGCGGTTTCAGAAATAGCTAAACGAGGTTTGCCGCTTTTATCGAGCCCTGTTGCGTCTACGCCGTCTAAGGTTATGACTTCGACGCCCGCCGCCTTCGCTGCGTCGGTCAAGGATTTTCCTGAAGTGCGCTGATCTTCGATTTTGTCGTGAAGCGTCTGAATTTCGGCTTTTGCCCGCTCCAATGCCAGTTCTTCTCGAAGGACGGGCGCCGCTTCTGCGAGACTTTTAACCGACGTAGGTGTGATTGCCAGAACATGAACCAAAGCAAAGCCGAGCGTGGTTTTGACAGGTTCGCTCACGGCGTCTGCGGCCAGAGAAAAGCTAGCGTCAGCCACCGCTTTGTCGATCATCTCGGATTGCTTTTTGATGCCGAGGTCGATCGGTTTAAGCTTAGCTTCGTCCGCGACCTGAGCAAAGCCAGTGCCGGCTTTAATTTTGTCAGACGCAGCTTTAGCGTCGGCCTCGGTCGGAAACACGATCTGCTCGAGCTTTCGCGTTTCCACTGTGGTAAATCGCTTGTCTTTGGCGCGCTCATAGGCAGCTGATACGTCACCATCGGATATCGCGTCAGCCTTGGCCAAAGCTGATGGGCTTAGGCTGAGCATCGTGATGTTGCGATATTCGGGAGCGCGAAATTCGGCTTTTCTGCCTTCGAAAAAGGCTTTCAGAGTCGCGTCGTCGGGCGGCGGTATCTCCCCCACGCTGGAAGCGGGAAGGGCGATATATTCGATGCTCCGTACTTCGCCAGTGTAAGCGTTGTAAGCGTCCAGCAGAACGTCCGGAACCTTAGGATCGGCAGCGAGTGAGACAGCAATTTCGCGCCGGAGATAAGTACGTCGTTCTTCGTTGACGAATTCAGGCTCAGAATACCCAGAGTTGCGCATCGCATCGTCGAAACGCTTTTTGTCAAAGGTGCCGGATATGCCTTTGAAACCGGGGTCCTGTCCGATGATTTTTGCCACAGATTCGTTTGACATTCCGAGAGACAAAGCTTGCGCTTTTTGATCGAGAGCGTTGTCCGCGATCATCTTATTAAGGGCAAGCCTATCGAGACCGGCGCGGCGAGCCTCATCGGGCGTGATATTGCGGCGCGCTTGTTGCTGGGCAGCCTGGATCTGCTGATCAAAATTTCGCTTAAATGCCGCGGTCGTAATTTCCGAACTGCCAACCTTTGCGAGATTATTTGAGCCGAAGCCGCGAAAGACATCGCCTATGCCCCAAACAACAAAACTCAACATGATGAAGCCCATCACCAGCGAAAGGATAGTTCTGCCGATCCAGTTGCTGGTGAGATTTCGCATAGCGTTTAACATTAGTAAAATTCCGGAACAGTAATATTGGTGCATGCGAGTGCAGCGCCGTGGCGGCGCACTATAGGGATGAGGCTGCGGTCACGCAATCCGCAGAATTCATGCCGAGAGAGCATTTTCTTTGATCACTCGTTGATGTTCTGATATCGCCCTAAAAGTGGGATCAAGGAGTTTAGGCATGCAAAAGCCATTGGTAGCGGGAAACTGGAAAATGAATGGCCTTGCGGCAAGTCTAGAACAAATAGACCTCATCGGCGCAGGCATCGATGACGCCCTAAGGGCCCAGGTCGACGTCATGATTTGTCCGCCGAGTATTTTGGTGGCCCAGGCCGTGCGGAAAGCCAATGAGAGCTCAGTTTTGATAGGTGGTCAGGATTGCCACGCAATGGCTTCAGGAGCACACACCGGTGACGTGTCAGCGGAAATGTTGAAAGACGCGGGGGCTTCTGCCGTTATCGTTGGGCATTCCGAGCGGCGGGCCGATCATGGTGAAACGGATGTCGTGGTTAAAGCTAAAGCAGAGGCGGCGCTCAGGGCTGGACTTATCGCCATCATTTGTATCGGGGAAACGCGGGCTCAGCGTGAAGCAGGATCGACGCTGGGGATTGTCGGAAGTCAGCTTGCCGGATCTGTACCTCCAGGAACCGCCGGACAGATCGTCATAGCATACGAGCCGGTATGGGCCATTGGCACTGGCTTGGTTCCGAGCGTTGCGGACGTTGCGGAGGTTCACGCTTTCGTGCGAACGCAGCTTGAGGCCTCGCATGGTGCCGAGGGTGCGAAGATGCGTATTCTTTATGGCGGCTCCGTTAAATCGTCGAACGCTAGAGCGCTGATGTCTGTGCCGCATGTAAATGGAGCTCTGGTGGGAGGGGCCAGCCTGATGGCCGCCGATTTTCTGGGCATCGTGGGGGCGTATCGTTAGGCACTGCGAGCTTCTAGGCTTCTACCAGGCCGTTTAGAGTGAGATCTCTGAAGCTTTAAACCTTGAAACCTCTAGGCAAACGTCAACCAATCTTGTAGAAGCGCGGTCATATTTGATGGCGCGCAGATGTGCGTAGTGCTGGATGGATTTATGCAACAGGTACTTATTGTTATTCACCTCTTGATCGTGTTGGCTTTGGTTGGTGTGGTGCTACTTCAACGTTCTGAAGGCGGTGCCCTTGGTTCGGGCGGCGGCGGAGGCGGGTTCATGACTGGCAGAGCCCAGGCAAACGCACTTACCCGCGCAACCGGAATTCTGGCCACACTCTTCTTTATAACGTCGCTCAGCCTGACGATTCTGGCTGGCTACAGCCGTAATGGGAAATCGATTTTGGAAAGTGTCCCTGCAGCCAAGACGGCACCCGCAAATCCTTCTGGCGCGCCTGCTGGCGGTGGATTTGATTTGGGTAAAACGTTGAAAGATCAGGAACAGAAAGCTGCTCCGGCTGCGCCAGCTCAGCCAGAAGCTCCATTGTCAAAGTAGAACATGCTGAAAATGGTTCACGACAGGGCCGGTTTACCGGCCCTTTTTGTTGAGCGATCAACTGTGCTCCGGCATTTTGGCGCTTGGCCTGTGAATTGCTGAAAAAAGTTATCCACGAATCGATCAAAGCAGGATAGGTCTCAATCCCCATGGCGCGTTATATTTTCATCACCGGCGGCGTGGTGTCATCTTTAGGCAAAGGGCTTGCGTCTGCGGCTCTTGGTGCTCTTCTTCAGGCTCGTGGATACACGGTTCGCCTTAGAAAACTCGACCCCTATCTCAATGTCGATCCGGGTACAATGTCACCGTACCAACACGGGGAGGTGTTCGTTACCGATGATGGTGCCGAAACTGATTTAGACCTTGGGCACTATGAGCGGTTCACAGGGCGTCCGGCTACAAAGCAGGACAATATAACTACAGGCCGTATTTATCAGGATATTATCACCAAGGAGCGGCGAGGCGATTATCTTGGCGCGACGGTGCAGGTGATTCCGCATGTGACCAACGAAATCAAAGACTTTGTACTCACCGGAAACGAGAATATCGACTTTGTGCTGGTCGAAATAGGCGGCACTGTGGGTGACATTGAAGCCCTTCCGTTTTTCGAAGCCATTAGGCAGCTCGGAAACGATCTGCCGCGCGGTCATGTATGTTATGTCCACCTGACCCTTTTGCCGTTCATTCCGTCAGCAGGAGAGCTCAAAACCAAACCGACCCAGCATTCAGTGAAAGAGCTGCGTTCCATTGGTATTCAACCAGATATTTTGCTCTGCCGGTCGGACCGTGAAATTCCCAAAGAAGAACGCCGCAAACTGGCGCTATTTTGCAACGTCCGGGAAGGCGCGGTTATCGAGGCGCGGGATGTCGGTACAATTTACGATGTTCCTCAAGCTTACCACGCTGCCGGCCTCGACCGCGAAGTTTTAGCCGCGTTCGGTATTGAGCCAGCACCAAAACCAAATATGGCACGGTGGAAGGGCGTTTCGCATGCGATCCACAATCCGGAAGGCGAAGTCACCATAGCTATTGTGGGAAAATACACCGGTCTAAAAGACGCCTACAAGAGCCTAATAGAGGCGCTTACCCACGGCGGCATCGCCAATAAGGTGAAAGTGAACCTTGACTGGATTGAAAGCGATCTTTTTGAGGGAGAGGATCCGGCACCTCATTTGGAACATGTGCACGGCATCCTCGTTCCTGGCGGCTTTGGCATTCGCGGCGCTGAAGGGAAAATTCAGGCGGCAAAATTCGCCCGACTTCGTCACGTGCCGTATTTCGGTATTTGCTTCGGAATGCAGATGGCTGTGATCGAGGCTGTGCGATCGCTCTCGGGAATATCAGCGGCAAACTCAACGGAATTCGGGCCATGCAGCGAGCCTGTCGTGGGCTTGATGACCGAATGGCTCAACGGCAACCAGCTTGAACAGCGCGCGGCGGATGGCAATCTGGGCGGGACGATGCGGCTTGGATCCTATCGTGGTCAATTGGCGAAGGGTTCAAAAATCGCAGAGATCTACGGCGAAACCGATGTCTATGAGCGCCATCGCCACCGCTATGAAGTGAATATGAAATATCGTGACGATCTCGAAGCCAAAGGCATGAGTTTTGCCGGGCTTTCCCCTGACGGGCTGTTACCGGAAACGGTCGAACTCGCAGATCATCCTTGGTTTATCGGGGTTCAATATCATCCCGAATTGAAGTCTCGCCCTTTCGAGCCTCATCCGTTGTTCGCAAGCTTTATCGGTGCGGCGAAAGTTCAAAGCCGTCTGGTTTAAAAGCTGCTGAGCGCTTGCCTTGCGGCTGAGTTCGCCTATCTCTCTGGTTGGAAACAATCAGGAGACACGAATGACACCGCAAATTGAAGGCTCGCGCCGCACCTTTATCACCGCCGCTACGGCAGCCGGCTTTACGCTCGCCGTTAGGCCATTGTCAGCCGAGACGATCATCACGCCAGACGACGGCTTAGATGCCGCCATGGTTGAGGTGAAGGGCACGCTTGGGCCGGTTCCGGCCTATCGTGCCAAACCAAAAGGCGTTGAAAAGCCGCCCGTTATCGTGGTTATCCATGAAATATTTGCCGTACATGAGCATATTAAAGATGTTTGCCGCCGGTTGGCCAAGCTTGGATACTATGCCATCGCTCCGGATTTGTTTGCGCGATTTGGTGACGCTACAAAAATCACAGACTTCAAAATTTTGATCAATGATTTCGCGGCCAAGGTTTCCGATGATCAAGCTATGGCTGACGTCGATGCGGCCGTAAGCTTCGCCAAGGGCGACGGCGGTGACACAGCGCGCTTGGGAATTACCGGATTTTGCTGGGGCGGTCGTATTACCTGGCTTTATGCGGAACACAATCCGGCGCTGAAAGCAGCGGTGGCTTGGTACGGTAAAGTGGCTGGCGACCCAACTCCAAATCAGCCAAAATCAGTGATTGAACTTGTCAAAGATTTGAAGGCGCCTGTCCTCGGCCTTTATGGTGCAGTTGATACCGGAATTCCGGTTTCGACGCTCGACGACCTCAAAAGTGCCGCAACTCTTGCGGGGAAGACAGTCGAGTTTGTGGTTTATCCCGACACGCCGCACGCCTTCTTTGCCGATTATCGACAGAGCTACACAGAGACTTCTGCCAAAAACGGCTGGAATCGCTTGAAGGATTGGTTCAAGAGCAACGGGGTGTAATTTTTCCTCAAAACACTGTGGCTTGTTCGAGCCACAGTGTTTGAATTTGAATATTAATACGCGTTCTTCGCCCGCACCAACGAGATGGGCGTGATCAGCAAAATGTATAAATCGAAAAAAATCGACCAGTTTTCGATATAGTTTAGGTCATAATCGACGCGCGACTGCATTTTTTCCGGCGTGTCAGTCTCGCCGCGCCAGCCATTGACCTGCGCCCATCCGGTAATACCCGGCTTAACACGGTGGCGTGCGAAATATCCATCGACCACCTCGTCATACATCATTCCTGCAGCTTTTCCGCTGACAGCGTGTGGGCGGGGGCCGACGAGAGACAGGTTGCCGTTGAACACCACATTAAAAAGCTGCGGCAGTTCATCCATCGATGTTTTGCGAATAAGGCGGCCGAAAGGTGTCACGCGCGGATCATTTTTTGTGACTTGCTTTTGGGCAGTATTATCCAGCTGATTTAAGTACATTGAGCGAAATTTATAGACTTCTATATGTTCATTATTGAAGCCGTGGCGCAATTGCTTGAATAGAATTGGCCCTCGTGAGGTCAGTTTCACGCCTAGGGCAACCGCCAGCATAATCGGCGACAGTCCGATGAGCATTATCGTCCCAACGATACGGTCAAACGCCGCCTTGAGCACAACGTCCCAGTCAGCAATGGGCTTATCGAAGACGTCGAGAACCGGTACTTCCCCGATGTAGGAATATGAGCGAGGACGAAGCCGAAGCTTGTTCATGTGGGCAGCAAGTCGAATATCGATTGGGAGGACCCAGAGCTTGCGCAGCATTTGCAGCAGGCGGGTTTCCGCGGTTATGGGCAGGGAGAAGATCACAAGATCAAGAGATGTGCGGCGGGCGAACTCCACCAACTCGTCAACGTTGCCAAGCTTAGGATAACCTGCAAGAGTGTCAGACGAGCGGCTGTCTCCACGGTCGTCGAAAAAACCGAGAATGCGCAGGTCAATAGTTTTGCCGGCACTTAAGGCCTGTAGCAAACTCTCGCCCGCAACGCCGCCGCCCAC
>JANXSV010000397.1 GCA_025356505.1 Methylovirgula sp. | reverse complement strand
CCGCTTTATAAGCTAACCCAAGGCAGCAGGACCACTTATGCCCGCAACGAGGCTCACCGCGACGAATTGATGAATACGTTTTTCAATGCGCGCGGCAAGGTGGAGGTCAGCCGGTTCAAAGGCCTTGGCGAAATGATGGCGCATCAGCTCAAAGAAACCACGATGGACCCCGGCAAGCGGACCCTCTTACAGGTGACCAATGTGGTGGCTGATTCTGTCGGGACTGCGGATTCGGTTGAAAGGCTCATGGGCAATAAGCCGGAGGCCAGATTCAACTTTATTCAGGAGCGGGCCGCCTTTGCGGCGGAGCTGGTGGATATTTAGGCAGATGTTACCTAAAATTAACTTGCCCGGCGGCGCTCACCGCTGCCACCATGTTAAGTATTAATCGGCGGAGTTCACATGCAAGACATTGAAAACCAGAAATATTCCGGTATGGCGATGGCGCTGCACTGGCTCATGGCGCTGATGATTATCGTCAATATCGCCATCGTCAAATATATGCATACGCTGCCCCGCGACGCGCGCGGCGCCTACTATTACCAGCATGAGGCTATCGGCACGACTGTGCTGGTGTTGATTTTGTGGCGGCTTTATTGGCGCTTGACACATCGCCCGCCTGCCCTGCCTGCCTCGACTACTGGAGTGGCGGCGCTGGCTGCACACGCGGGCCACTGGACATTGTATGGCATGATGGTTTTGGTACCAATGACCGGGTTTTTGCAGGTGAGCCTCGCGGGCCGCCCCATCGGCATGTGGCTATTCAGTATCACAAGCCCGTTTACACCCGATGCGGCGCTGGCAAAGAGCTTTAACGGATTTCACGATATTTTGGGCAATCTGCTGATGTTTCTCGTGGCCGGGCATATTTTATTCGCGCTGATGCATCATTTTTACAAGCGGGACGGTTTGCTGTCGCGCATGGTGCCCTGAGGCCGCGGGGTAGAACGTCGGGCTTTCGCCTCGAGAATGTGTAAAAATATACGGATCATTTACACTAAGTGTTTACTTTGAAGGCTGGCATAGCTTTCGAGGTCTGACATGGGTTTGGTGAAGTCATTTTTGGCGAATAACAGCGGGTCTACCGTTGAAAAGTTCGCTTTTGGCGCTGTTTTGGTCATGCTTGCCAGTATCGCCACGACCACACTGCTCACCAGAATCGCGTCAACCAACACGGTTTCGCGAATTGCCCAGAGTCAAAACGAGCCCGACCCGCGCTATGTAGCGCTTGGGTCGCTTGGGCCGACGGCCAAAAAGGCCCCGGAATTTAATAATATTGACGCAACACCCACCGCGAGCGTGGCTCTAAGTTCGGGCCGGCCGATAGTTCTCGACCCATGCACCGGCAAGAGCAAATGATTGACTTTGCTGGTATTTCAGCATAATGCAGCACTGATGTTGCAGCTCTATGCGCGTGCGGCATCTTGCTTCGCCGACGCCAAAAGGTCTGTGGAGCCTAAATCTTCCAAAGTCTTAGGTATGCCGATATGTGTACCGGGGGTTTGGCTGAGCCTCTTCAGCGCTTCGGAATTTAAATCAACATGCATTTTAGTGACCTTGGACTGAGTCAAAAAGTCTTATCGGCCGTAACAGCGTCGGGTTATACGACCCCTACCCCCATTCAGCAGGAAGCGATTCCCTACGCGCTCGCAGGGCGCGACGTCTTGGGTATTGCGCAGACAGGCACAGGCAAAACCGCCGCCTTCACGCTGCCGATGCTATCCCGCCTTGAGACGGGGCGCGCCCGAGCCCGTATGCCGCGCACTCTCATTTTGGAGCCGACACGCGAACTTGCTGCGCAGGTTGAAGAGGCTTTCGTTAAATATGGCGTCAATCACAAGCTTTCGGTTGCACTGCTCATTGGCGGCGTATCTTTCGCGGATCAGGAAGCGAAGATTATGCGCGGCGCGGATGTGCTGATCGCAACGCCGGGACGGCTGCTGGATTTTGCCGAACGCGGCAAATTGCTGCTTACCGGCATTGAGATTTTGGTGATCGACGAAGCGGACCGCATGCTGGACATGGGGTTCATTCCGGACATTGAACGCATTTGCAAACTGGTGCCTTTCACGCGCCAGACATTGTTTTTCTCCGCGACCATGCCGCCGGAAATAACCCGTCTGACCGAGCAGTTTTTGAGCAATCCGGCGCGTGTCGAAGTGGCGAAAGCTGCCTCGACCGCCACGACGATTACGCAGGGACTGGTGAAAACCCGCAAGGAAGCTGGCGAAAAGCGCGATATGCTGCGCCGACTTGTGCGCGGCGCCAAGGATCTGAAGAACGCGATTGTGTTCTGCAATCGTAAGTCGGACGTAGCGATCGTCTGCAAGTCTCTCGCTTCGCACGGCTTTCCGGTTGGGGCGCTGCACGGCGATATGGATCAGCGCGCACGCATGGTGTCTCTGGATTTATTCAAGAACGGCGCTGTCGATCTGCTCGTTTGTTCTGATGTGGCGGCGCGCGGGCTGGATATTC
>JANXSV010000393.1 GCA_025356505.1 Methylovirgula sp. | reverse complement strand
TCGGAATCATTGACCACATAGGAATAGTCACCCAGCGTGCTGGCCGCAAAAGATGTGCGCGCTCCAATCTCGGTGAAACGCCCCAAGACGCTGTCCGAAACATTTGCGGTAGGATCAATTAGCGGCTCAAGGCCGAGCCGTTCGTGACGCATGAATGTCCATTTGGTTCGTTGCAGACACCCCGATTTACAGATTTTTGCGAAGATAGCATGACGCATCAGGCGGGGTGACGCTTCGGCGGTTGTAATCTCGCACGCCGATCCTCGCTGCAACCCTGTCACGAAAATGTTGCGAAACCACCCTATTCATGCGGCGAGAAATGGGGACGGTAGCCATGTTGGCGATAGAAAATATTTCCCGCAAGTTTGGGCACAAGCAGGCCGTTTCCGGCGTGCACCTGCAAATCCCGGCAGGCAGCTTCATCGGCGTGATCGGCCGTTCCGGCGCTGGGAAATCCACACTCCTGCGCATGATAAATCGCCTCGTCGAACCGACTGAGGGCCGCATCCTGTTTGACGGGGTCGATATCACCAAATTGAGCGGAAAAGCCCTGCGGGATTGGCGCTCCGATTGCGCAATGATTTTTCAGCAGTTCAACCTCGTCGGCCGCATGGACGTGCTGACCAACGTCCTCACCGGACGCCTCAACAAAGTTTCGGCGCTGCGCTCCTTGGCCAGGATCTGGAGCGTTGACGACCGCATCATGGCGCTTTCGGCTCTGGAACAGTTTGAAATTGCCAACTTGGCCGCTCAGCGCGCCGACTCTCTTTCGGGTGGCCAGCAGCAGCGCGTCGCAATCGCCCGCGCGCTCGTGCAAGAACCCAAAATCATTCTGGCAGATGAGCCGATAGCCTCGCTTGACCCGCGCAACACCAAAATAGTCATGGATGCCTTGCTTCGCATCAACAAGCATTTTGGCATCACAGTGATCTGCAATCTCCACTCGCTCGATATCGCCCGTGACTATTGCGACCGGCTTGTGGGCATGGCGCAGGGCCGCGTTGTGTTTGACGATGTGCCAGCGGCACTGACCGCCGAAAAATCCCGCGAACTTTACGGAATTGAGGCTGCCGACGTCATGGATACGTCTGACGCCGCAAAAGGTGTGTTTGGGCAGGCGATGGGTGGCTCCATCTCCGGTTTGCAAACCTCACACTGAAGACCACCCTATACCTTCAACAAACAGACTATCACCAACAGGAGAAGCTCATGTTTACACGTCGTCTCATTCTGGCTGGCGCATTAGCGCTCAGCACAACTGCGGCCTTTGCGGAAGACTGGAAGGTCAAATATCCGGAAATCAACTACGCCGTCATTCCGGTTGAAAACGCTTCGGGCACGTCCGATCGTTATGCGCCTTTCGTCAGCTACCTGTCCAAGGAACTAGGCGTGAAGGTAAACCTGCGCATCGTGCAGGATTACGCAGCGCTCATCGAGGGCCAGCGCTCCGGTAATATTCAGATCGGCTATTACGGCCCGGCCTCCTTCGCCCGCGCCCGCATCACCGGCGTAAAAACGGACGCCTTCGTTATCGACGTCAATACTGACGGCACCAAGGGTTACACATCGGTGTTTTATACTCTGGCCAAAAATCCCGCCACCAAGATCGAAGATCTTAAGGGCAAGAACCTTGGCCTGGTTGACCCGAACTCCACCTCCGGCAACAACATGCCTCGCTATGTTCTCGACAAGATGAACATCAAGCCGGAAGAATTTTTCGGCAAGGTCATCTTCACCGGCAGTCACGAAAACGCAGTGCTGGCTCTAAAAGACGGAACTGTGGATGTCGCTGCCAACGCTTGGACATCAGCCGATGACTCATATCTGACACGCATGATTACCAAGAAGATGCTGAAAAATGCCGACGGTTCGGAAATGAAATATTCCGACTTCAAAATCATCGGCAAATCTCCGCTCATCATCAACGGCCCGACAGCAATGCTCGCCGACTTGCCTGACGACATGAAGGCAGCGATTAAAAAGGCGTTCCTCGAAGCGGCAACCAAAGACAAAGCCGCATTTGACAAGCTCTCCGACGGCAAAAACAAGCCTTGGGAAGCTGCGAAAAACGAGGATTACGACTCTACTGTCGAACTCGTGAAATTCGTTGATACGCTCAAAAAGAAGTAATGCAGGCACTTTGAAAAGCCTCAGGGGCGGCGCAACGGCGTCGTCCCGCTCCGTTGTTTAGCGATTAAACTTGAAAAGCAGTGTCCTTGGCGCGTTTCGTTCAGAGCCTCCCGGCCCAACAGGCTGACCTCCTCGTCAGAACCTATGGCGCGGCCATCGCCGCCAAGCGCCGCAGCATGATCCTCGCTGTCGTGGTGCTGGTATTGTGCCTCATGACCGCCGGCGTCGTGGGCGAAGTGCGTCCCGGAAAGTTGATTTCAGATTTTCCGAAGTTTTTCGATTACATAGGCCGCCTGTTCTATCTCGATAGCGGCAAGCTGGTGTTCAGCGATCCCTATGAATGGTTTTGGGGTGTGACCCAAAAGCCGAAATGGTTGAAGCTACTGCTTGAAACCATTCTTATCGCCTATCTTGGCACCCTGATCGGCTTTGTCGGCGGGTTTGCTTTAAGCTTTGTTGCGGCGCGCAACATGGGTCGATCCCCTTGGTTGGCGGCGCTGGCCAAGCGTTTTCTGGAAATTTGCCGGACCGTTCCTGAATTGGTGTTTGCGCTCATTTTTGTTGTCGCTTTCGGTCTTGGGCCCTTACCGGGCGTCATCGCCCTTGCCATCCACACCACAGGAGCGCTGGGCAAACTTTTCACCGAGGTGGTGGAAAATATTGATATGAAGCCGGTTGAAGGCCTACAGGCAACTGGCGCGAGCTGGGTTCAAACCGCGCGCTTCGGGGCAGTGCCGCAGGTCCTGTCCAGTTTTGCCAGTTACTCGCTGTTACGCTTTGAAATCAACGTGCGCGAAGCCAGCATCATGGGCTTTGTCGGCGCGGGCGGCATTGGCGACGAGCTGCTCATCTCAATTCGCAAATTCTACTACTCTGATGTCAGCGCCATTCTAATCTTGCTCATTGTTACAGTGATGCTGATCGACTTCGGCACCGAGCAAGTCCGGCATCGTCTGACAGCCTCGGAGCAACCGCGGTGACCCCTACCCGGCAATCTCCGACACGTGACGAGCGTCAGCGCCTGATCTTGGCGCATCCGTTGCTGTTTCGCTCTGGAAATCGCCAGTTGATCAAGCTTGCGGCATGGTTGGCACCGGCCCTTATCGCTTTCTGCTTCGGCTTTTACTGGCTCGATATTTCCTGGGGCCGGGTCTGGCTGGGTCTGGGACGCTTGGGGGAATTTGTGTCTTTGATGCTACCGCCAACCTATGGCGATACCAACGCCCCTTTTGATTTCTGGCGCTCGCTCAGTGACACCACAAAACTCTGGATCTATCTGCAATCGCTCGCCGAAACATTGGCCATCGCCTTTCTCGGAACCTTCATAGCTGCAGTTTGCGCGATTCCGATCGGCTTTCTCGCCGCGAAAAACGTCATGGCCAATACGATCCTGCACTTTTTGACCCGGCGCTTCCTCGACACAGTGCGCACGGTTGATACCCTGGTCTGGGCGCTTATCTGGATTAACGTGGTTGGTTTAGGGCCGTTCGCTGGCATACTCGCCATCGCCACATCCAATTTTGGCCTGTTTGGCAAACTCTATTCCGAGGCTATTGAAACAGCGGATACCAAACCGGTTGAAGGCATCCTCTCCACGGGCGGCAGCCATCTGCACACAGTGCGATTTGGGCTCCTGCCGCAAATCCTGCCGATCATCGTTAGCCAGATTCTGTATCAGTTTGAATCGAACACCCGTTCCGCCACCATTATAGGCATTGTCGGCGCTGGGGGAATCGGCCAACATCTCTACGAGCAGATCAAGATTCTCGAGTGGCAGCATGTGTCCTTCCTCGTCCTGCTGGTGTTGGCAGCGGTTATGATGATCGATTTTATTTCGGTGCGGGTGCGCTTCGCAATCATTGGTATCAAGCAAGGCAGCGTCGCGCCGTAAAGTGTCTCGGTTTTGTCATATGCGGGCGTTAGTGCTCATGCCGCGCCGGTACAGCTAATCGAAAAAAGGGTCCCCGTTCGCAATGGATGGAATTTCACACGAAACCAATGCGCAGCGCCGGGGCTTCATGGCCTTGCTCGCTGCCGCCACACGTGAGGAAATTCGGCGCGGTATCAGTGCAGTTTTGCCAAACCCGCAATTCACCGAACTGCGTAAGCCCGAAATCGGCCTCGTCATGCTGCGCGGCCGCTCGGGCGGCACAGGCCCGGCTTTCAACTTAGGCGAAGCCACGGTTTCGCGCGCGACCCTGCGATTGACCACCGGACAAACCGGCGTTTCCTGCATCCTGGGCCGCGACCTTGAAAAGGCACATTTAGCCGCGTTGGCTGATGCCCTGAGGCAAAACCCGCTCTATACCGCGCCAATTGATGCCGAACTTGCAGCAAAAGTGCAAGATCGCCTGGACGGTGAGGCAAAGACCAACGCCGCTGACACAGCTTCGACCAAGGTCAATTTCTTTACGCTTGTGCGTGGTGAAGACTGATGCTCGATACGCTCGCCCCGGGGTTTGAATCACCCGTCACCCAATCACAACATGTATTTCACCAAGCCATGTCGGCGCTTGCCAATCCCGGCCAGATATTTGGACTTGGCAACGTCCTGCATCAGGCACCGGCACCGCTCAGCCTTGAGGCGGCTGCTTTGATTTTGGCGCTGGCAGATTTTGAAACCCCTGCCTGGCTTGACGCGCCGCTGCGCCAGTCCCCAAGCGTCGCACAGTTTCTGCGGTTTCATACCGGCTCTTCGGTTACCGATCGGCAGGACAAGGCAGCATTTGCAGTTGTGAGCGCGCCGCAATCTCTCGATGGCGGGCTTGCCGCTTTTGCCAAAGGCACAGATGAATATCCGGACCGCTCAACGACCCTCATAATCCAGTGTGACCGGATCGAGGCTACGGCTGGATATGCACTGTCCGGCCCGGGCATCGAAGGGGTGCGGCATGTGTATTTTGCGCCGCAGGTGCCGGATTTTCTGCAAGCTTGGGCAGCAAATCACGCGCTGTTTCCCTGCGGCGTTGATGTAATTTTGGTCGCCGCCGGACAGATTCTCGCTTTGCCCCGCAGCACAAAAATCAACGACTCGGCATTTACAGATAAGCCGAGCAAGGATAAGCCAAGCAAGGATGAGCCATGTACGTAGCCGTCAAGGGCGGGCAGAAGGCGATCACCAATGCCCATCGCCTGCTCGCCAAAAAGCGTCGCGGCAAGCCGGAAGTGGCCGCAATTGCCACGCAGCAGATAAGCGAACAGCTGTCTCTCGCAGTCGATCGCGTTATGGCGGAGGGCTCGCTCTACGACCGGGACCTCGCCGCGATGGCCATCAAGCAAGCGCGCGGTGACCTGATTGAAGCTATTTTTCTGGTGCGCGCCTATCGCACTACGCTTCCGCGCTTTGGCTATACAGAACCGCTTAAAACGCAGGAAATGGTCATTGAAAGGCGCGTGTCTGCCACATTCAAGGATCTGCCAGGCGGACAGATTCTGGGTCCGACATTTGATTATACCCACCGCCTGATTGATTTTGCCTTGGAACAGGAAGAGCAATCGCAAGTTGCTCCGCCCGCTGAAATCGCTCCGCCTGCGGATGTCGCCGCGCCGGAACCTGCGCCGCACGTCATGGAATTGCTTGACAGCGAAGGGCTTGTCGAACGCAACAGCGC
>JANXSV010000340.1 GCA_025356505.1 Methylovirgula sp. | reverse complement strand
CTCACCTATTGGCGAAATCCGGGCGAAGCTGGCGTCCCTCCCATAGTCAATTTTGAAGGTTCGCAGAATCTGCAATCCGCGCAGCTGCTTTATCCCGCGCCAAATCTGCTCTCCGAAGGCGGGGTCATGGCCTATGGCTATATGGACGCGGTGATTTTCCCCGTTGTGGTGACGCCAATCGATGCGGCTCAGCCGGTGACATTGCATTTCAAGTTGGAATATGCCACTTGCGAAAAAATCTGCGTTCCCGCCACAGCCGAAGGAGAGCTCATGTTGCAAAAGCCGATCTTGCAAAATCGGGGTGGCTCGCATGATGCTGATATCAGGACTGCTATGGCGCGCGTGCCGCAATCTGCTGTCTTGAACAGCGGTGCGGCGCTGGACATTGTGGCGGTTTCGCCCGCAGCTCAAGCTTCCAAGCCGCAATTCGATATTACAGTCGCTGCGCCGGACGATGCGGACTTATTCGCCGAAGGGCCGGAGGGCGTTTACGTCACGGTTAAAAAGACAGCCGCGCGCGCCTTCGTCGTGACCTTTGACGATACACCTGCGCAAATGCAAAAAGCCCACCTGAAGCTCACACTGGTGACACGCAAGAGCGCAATAGAAACCCTTGTCGAGGTCAATCTCAAGCCTTAGAACATGTTGACTCAGTTATTCAACAAAGGAACGTCATGCCCATCGCCATAGGTCAGAGCCTGCCGGAAATAACCTTCAAAACCCCTGGTGCCGATGGCCCCGCCACCATGACCACGCATCAGATTTTCAAGGGCAAACGCGTCGTGCTGTTTGGCGTGCCCGGCGCCTTCACCCCAACTTGCCACAAAAACCACTTGCCGGGCTTTCTGGATAAGGCCGAAGCTTTCAAGGCTAAGGGCATCGACACCTTGGCGGTGGTTTCGGTCAATGACGTCCATGTCATGGGGGCTTGGGCCCGCGTCACCGAAAATGCCGATCGCATCCTGTTTCTGGCGGACGGCAATGGCGAATTTGCCCGCGCGGTTGATTTGGTTTTTGATGCGTCCATGGGCGGTATGGGCGAGCGCCTGAAGCGTTTCTCCATGTTGGTGGAAGACGGCGTCGTGAAAAGCCTGAACATTGAAGATTCGCCGGGCAAAGCCGATGTTTCCGGCGCGGAAGCCATGCTGAAGCAGTTGTAAGCGCGGCACACCGGTTCACTCAGGATAAGTCTTAAAACCGTGGCGATTTGCTTCATGGTTTTAAGGCTGCCCTCGCGGAGGCCATCTGTTTGGCGCCGAACAGCGGGCGCCACAGGATGCCAAATCCTTTGGCCGGAAACCCTATAAAAACGCCTTCATGCCTTCAGTTGCCAGCACATCGGCGCGTTCGTTCAATTCGTTGCCGGCGTGGCCTTTCACCCAATGCCACGTCACGTTATGGCGCTTCACAGCCTCTTCGAGCCGGAGCCACAAATCGACGTTTTTGACGTCCTTTTTATCGGCGGTTTTCCAGCCCCGCGCTTTCCAGCCCTTGATCCACGTCATGATGCCATTGCGGACATATTGCGAATCGGTATTGAGATCGACTTCGCAGGGCCGCGTCAGCGCCTCCAGCGCCATAATTGCCGCGGTCAATTCCATGCGATTATTGGTCGTGTCTTTTTCGCCGCCCGAAAGCTCTTTGGTTTTTTCGCCAAATTGCAGAATCGCGCCCCAGCCGCCCGGCCCCGGATTTCCCTTGCAGCCGCCATCGGTGAAAATGGTTACCCGGCCAGAAACTGCGCCGCTCATGGCTCCAGCCCGTAATCACGGGCACTCGAAACCTTCTGGTGAAAACGCAGCTTTTTGAAATATTCCATCGGGTCCTTGGGTTTTACCAGCGCTCCGGCCGGAACGTTCAGCCAGTCCACCAAACGTGTCAACATGAACCGTAGCGCGGCCCCGCGCGCCAAAACTGGCAGGGCTTCGGATTCAGCAGTGCTTAAGGGCCGCACGCTTTGATAGGCGCGCAGCATGTGCTGCCCCTTCGTCAGGTTGAAAGAGCCGTCCGCTTCGAAACACCAAGCGTTGAGGCAGATCGCGAGATCGTAGCTGAGCATATCGGTGCAGGCGAAATAAAAGTCGATCAGGCCGGACAATGCGCCTTTAAGAAAAAACACATTGTCGGGAAATAAATCGGCATGAATGATGCCGATAGGCAAATTTTCCGGCCAGTTTTGCTGCAAATAGGCAAGTTCCGTTGCGATAAATGCGGTCAATCCCTCGAAAACATCGTCAGCCCGCGCGCCTGCGGCCGCTGCGAGCGGCGGCCATCCCGCAAGTGAGAGCGCGTTCTGCCGCGCGCCGTCATAGTCCGCGCCTGCCAGATGCAGCCGCGCCAGCGCCTCCCCCACCGCCCCGCAATGAACCGCGCTGGGCTGCCGCAGCCATACACCATCAAGAAACGTGACAATACAGGCTGGCCGCCCCGAAACTCTCCCCAGCGCAACCCCCGCCTTGTTAGGCACCGGCTGCGGACATGTGATGCCACGTGCTGCAAGGTGTTGCATAAGTCCGACGAAGAACGGCAAATCCGCTTCGTTGGTGCGCTTTTCATACAGGGTGAGAATAAATTGGCCCGCATCGGTGGCGATGAGAAAGTTCGAGTTTTCAACGCCCTCGGCAATGCCCTTGCAAGAGTGCAGCGCCCCGAGGGCATAGCTGTCTAGAAAACTTTGCAGCGCTTGATCGCTCACTTCGGTGTAAACTGCCATGGTCTGCCCTGTTCACTGCGGAGCTTTCCTGTTATCGGGCGCAGCGTGTTTGGTCAATTTGTTCACACCGGCTTTCGTGCCGTATTTGTCTGGAGCCGAAGAATTCATATGGGAGCTACAGGGACACTTTGGGCGGTATTTACGCTCTGCGGCTCAGTTGGCCAAACCATACGCAACGCCGCCCAGCGCGGCCTGATTGCGAAGATTGGCGCTATTGGCGCGACCCAGGTTCGATTTTTGTTTGGTTTGCCCTTCGCGGTGATTTTTCTGTTTATCGCTCACTTTGCTACTGGCGAAGCTCTGCCATCGCTCACGATACCTGTATTGGTGTGGACATTCTGTGGGGCTGTGGCGCAAATAATAGCCACGGCGCTGATGTTGGCAGCGATGAAAGACAAAAGTTTTGTTGTCACCACAGCGCTCATCAAAACGGAGGCCGTGCAGGTTGCTGCCTTCGGGCTGGTGGTGTTGCACGATGCACTTTCGCCGCTTTCGCTCGGTGCTATCGCGGTGGCGACGCTGGGCGTTTTAAGTTTGTCTTGGCCGAAATCCGCTGAAAAGCCTGCACTTCGGTCGATTGTCATGGGTCTGGTGTCAGGGGGCTTTTTCGCCGCCTCGGCCATCGGCTTTCGCGGCGGTATTCGCGCCGTCGAGGGTACTGGCTTCATTCTGGCTTCGTCCAGCGTTCTGGTGCTCGCGCTAACCCTGCAATGCCTCGTGCTTGCGGTCTATATGGGTGTATTCGATCGTGGAACGCTCAGGCCGATGCTGCACGAATGGCGCGGCTCGCTGCTGGCCGGCTTTGTCGGCGCTCTGGCCTCGCAATTCTGGTTTCTGGCTTTTTCGTTAGCCACTGCCGCCGCGGTGCGGACTTTGGCGCTGGTTGAGGTGCTGTTTGCGCTGGCTTTATCGAAAATCTATCTGCGCCAAGCCACCTCGCCCCGCGAAATAATCGGCATAGCGCTGGTCACGCTCGGGGTCGGGCTCATTTTAGTGGCCTAACCCCTCAACTCCTTGGGCAGCGGAAAAAACACACTCTCGCTGGCGGTGGACACCGTCTCAACATGAACGCTGAAGCGCGCGGCAAAGGCATCGATAATCTCTTCAACCAGTATCTCCGGAGCCGAAGCGCCAGCCGTAATCGCCAAAGTCTGAATGCCGTCAAACAGGGCCCAATCAATGTCGTCCGCCCGCAAAATCAGCCTTGCCACCTTGCATCCGGCGCGCTCGGCAACCTCTTTCAGACGTTGTGAATTGGATGAATTCGGTGAGCCGACAACAATCAGGGCGTCAACTTGCGGCGCGACGCGCTTGACCGCCTCCTGACGGTTCGTGGTCGCGTAGCAGATGTCTTCCTTGTGCGGGCCGACAATCTGCGGAAATCGCAGCGTCAGCGCCTCGACGATTTCGCGCGTGTCATCCACAGAAAGCGTGGTCTGTGTCGCGTAAGCAAGGTTCTGCGACAAATCGAGCGGTAACCTTTCCACGTCCAAAACAGTTTCAACCAGCACAACAGCGCCTTCTGGCAATTGCCCCATCGTGCCCACCACCTCGGGATGGCCCCGATGGCCGATCAAGATCACCAGACGTCCGCGCTTGTGGTGCAGTTCCGCCTCGCGGTGAACCTTTGTTACCAGCGGGCAGGTGGCATCTATTGCGAAAAGATTGCGCTGCTGCGCCGCCTCCGGCACTGCTTTTGGTACGCCATGAGCCGAAAAAATCACCGGAGCTTTGGTATCTGTGATCTGCGACAGGTGATCAATGAACACCGCGCCTTTGGTGCGCAAACCCTCGACCACATATTTATTATGGACGATTTCATGCCGCACGTAGACTGGCGGCCCGTAGATTTTCAACGCCTGTTCCACTGCGTCAATGGCGCGCACAACCCCGGCACAAAAACCGCGCGGTGCGCACAAAAAAACTTTGAGATCAGGCAGCGGCAACGGCGTCGCAGACTGCACCACGGACTGCGCTGACGCGCCATCGCCGGAGCTATTCCCGCTGTCCGACAGGCTTTGCAGGCTGGTCCGCATCAGGCGTTATCCAAAGCCGCACCGAGGAATTTGCGGGTTTCCGCCGCGCTCATAGGCTGGCCAAAAGCAAACCCCTGCGCAAATTCGCTCCCCATCTGCTGCAGTTCGATGGCATCAGATTCGGTTTCTATACCCTCGGTGACAACATCCATGCCAAGATCATGGGCGAGCGTGATGATCGAGCGCAGCAATATCGGGCGCGCGCCACTACCGGTTTGTTTGACAAAGGACTGGTCAATTTTGATTGTATCAAACGGAAAACGCTGCAAATAGGACAAGGACGAGTATCCCGTTCCAAAATCATCTAGCGATAGACCTGCGCCCAGATCACGGATGCGGGTAAGGATTTGGGCGGCAAATTCCGGGTTTTCCATCACCAGACTTTCAGTCAGTTCCAGCTTGAGGCTGCCGCGCATAACGCTGGAGCGCGTCAACACCTGCTTGACGTCTTTTAATAAATCATGCCGCAGCAATTGACGCGATGATATATTGACGCTGGCGAAAATCGGCGGTTCAACCGCAAGCGCCTGCTGCCAAGCGCTTAACTCGCGGGCGGTGCGCTCCAGCGCAAACAGCCCCAGTTCATTGATAAAACCGGTTTCCTCGGCAATCGGGATAAAATCTGATGGACCGAGGCGACCAAGCCGTGGGTGGTCCCAGCGCAAAAGCGCCTCAAAGCCGGCAACTGTACGATCGGTAAGCCGGACGATGGGCTGGAAATACACCTTCATCTCGCCTCGCTCAAGCGCGCGGCGCAAGTCCGCCTCCAGAGCCATCTTGTCCGAACGTTGCGCCCGCATATTAGGAACGAAAACCTCAACACGGTTGCCGCCGGCCCGTTTGGCATGCGAAATCGCGACTTCCGCATCCTTCAACATATCATCCCGTTTGAGATGCAACTGCGCGTCATAAAGCGCCAGCCCGACCGATCCTGTCATCGACACTTCGCGGTCATTGACGGCAATCGGCGTTGCCATCGCCTTGCGCATCGCCTCGGCAAGCTCGGTGAGCCGCGAGGTTTGCTGCTCGGACATAATAATCGCGGCAATATGGTCGCCGGTGATACGGGCGAGCGTGTCTTGCGGCTTGATGAAGCGCCCCAAACGGCGGGCCAACGTCACCAGAATCGTGTCGCCTTGCGCAATGCCAAGCGCATCATTCACCTGTTTGAACCTGTCGATATCAATCGAGATAATCGTGGGACGGATGCTCTTGTCGCGTTGCGCCTGGCCGATAGCAGTGTCGAGTCTGTCCAGAAACAGTTCGCGGTTCGGCAGCCCGGTGAGGCTGTCATGCACCGCGTCCTGAAGCAGGCGCTCTTCGGCTGTTTTGGCCATTGTTACATCGTTCAAAGTGCCTATAAGGCGCAGAACTTCGCCATCTGCGCCCACAACAGGGCGCGCTTTCAGTTCAAACCAGCCGTAATGCCCGTCGGCAGCGCGTAATCGTAACGCTTGAGACACCCGCCCGCAGCGCTGCTCCAATATGGTATCGAGCACAGCGCGATACCGGTCCCGGTCGAGCGGGTGCAGGACGTTGAACCAGGCCGAAGCCGGACCCTCCAGCGCGCCGCGCTTCAGTCCTAATTGGGTTTCCACTTCCGGCGAAACATAGGTACGGTCCGCCTGCACGTCCCAGTCGAATATGATTTCGCCTGCGCCGGTCAGCGCCAGTGCCCGCCGTTCCTGATCAGAAACGCCACCGGTGGAAAAGCCACCGCCCGCAAATGCATTTTGCATCACGGTGAAGCCGATCAACATGACAATCAGCACCAATCCGCCGATCAGGGCAGGGGAGACAAGATCGTTATTGAGAGAACCGGTGACCGCGAAGCCTCCCGCTGCCGTCCACAAGAGCAATAACATCCACGTCGGGATCAGCATGATCGCCCGCTCATAGCGGTGCGTCGCCAGATAGATCACCAGAAGGAAGCCGACAACGGCGATGGTTGCGAGAGACATCCGCGCCACGCCTGCGGCCACCGGAGCATCATAAACGGCGGTGCCAATCATCCCGGCAATCAAGAGCAGCCAGACAAAGGTGATTTGAGACAGGCGCACATGCCAGCGGTTGAGGTTCAAATAGGCAAACAGGAAAATCAGCAACGTGGCCGAGAGCGTCGCCTCTGTTGCGGCGCGCGATACCCGGTCCGCTTGTTGGCTAAGGCCAAACAGCTTCGACCAAAACCCGAAATCGATGCACACATAGGCCAAAACCGACCAAGCCAAGGCTGCTGCGGCTGGAAAGATCAGCGCGCCTTTGACAACAAAGACAATGGTCAAAAACAGCGCCAGCAAGCCGGCAATGCCGATGATGATGCCGTGATACAGCGTGAAACTCGTGACCTTATCCTTATAGGAATCCGGGTCCCACATGGTAATTTGCGGCAGATTGGGTGTTTTAAGCTCTGCCACGTAAGTCACGGTGGAGCCGGGATCTATGGTCAGCAGAAACACATCCGAATCAGGGCTTTCCTGCGCTTCCGGCGCGAAGCCCTGGCTGGCGGTAATGGCCGAAATGCGCGTCGAACCCAAATCGGGCCAAATCACGCCGGAGCCAACCATGCGAAAATGCGGGGCAACAATCAGCTTTTCGATTTGCTCGTCGCCATTGTTGGTCAGCGCAAACACAATCCAGCTTGGATGCCCACCCTGTTCTTTCGACTGCACTTCAATGCGGCGCACGATGCCATCAGCGCCCGGAGCTGTGGAAATCTGAATCGAGTCGCCCTGTTGGGTATTGCGTTCGATAACGGGTGTGAGGTCAACAGCGGCAGCATCTGTGGTCACCTTTACGGCTTCCACGCCCTGCGCCGCTCCAAACTGCACCAATAAAAGCGGCAGAATAAGCAGGAGCAACGTACCGATGTTCACGCGCACCGTTCTAAAGAAAAAAACCATGGGACCTGAATGTTAACGCCATCACAAAGCAACCAGACAGGTAACGCTTCGGCTTCTCAAGGGCAAGTGATTTGCCCTTCAGCCTTATCCCCTGCTATCTGCGACTAGGCCTTATAGCGAGGGTCTGTTGCAAGTATGGCGAAGAGCAGATGATCTTCCCAAGTGCCATTTATTTCGAGATAGGCGCGGGCAAGCCCCTCCTGCGCAAAGCCAAGACGCCGCAAAAGCGCGGTTGAACGTGCGTTACGCGGCAAACATCCCGCCTCGACCCGGTGCAACCTCATAGTGCCAAAAGCGAAATCGAGCGCCAGATTTGCCGCCTCGCGCATATAGCCTTGCCCGGCATATGCCTCGCCCATCCAATAGCCCAAGGTTGCCGTCTGCGCAGCGCCATGCCGGATATTTCCCAGCGACAGCCCTCCCAAAAGCGCATCATCCGCAGAGCGGAACAGCAGAAACGTATAGCCTTCGCCCCGTGCCGTTTCAGCCCTCGTCAAACTGACGCGCGAATTGAAACCGGCGGGGGAGAGATCATCGGGCGGCCATAGAGGCTCCCAAGGTTCGAGGAATGCCCGGCTTTTCTCGCGAATTCGGGCCCATTTGCGCCAATCCGAGACAACAGGCGGACGGATATAAAGCCGCTGGCCTGTCAGATTTGGTTCAGCGCTATAGTGCCGCCACCGCGAAAAGACCATATGCCCGCCCCGTTACGTCACGACGCGCGAACGCGCCGCAATAAAACTTTCGATCTGGCTCTGATCGTTTGCAACTATGGTAAAATGCTCTTTACGATCCAGCAAGTCGCTCAAATGCGCTGGAAGAGCAGGGGATATGCCAGTTGCTGCGCGCACGGCATCGGGGAATTTCGCCGGATGTGCCGTGCCGAGCACAACCATCGGCACGCTGGCGTTTTCCGCCATTGCTTGCCGCGCCATCGTTTGCCGCGCTGCACCGACCCCCACCGCCGTATGCGGATCGAGCAGATAGCCCGCATCACGGTAGGTGCGCTGCATCTCACTCTTCGTGGCGGCTTCATCGATACATACAGCGCAAAACTCTGACCGGATTCGCTCAAGCGGTTTAGGCGCAATGCTAAAATGTTTGGATTGGGTGAGATTGGCCATCAATGCGCAAATGTCGGCGCTATCCCGATCATAGGCGTCAAACAAAAGACGTTCAAAGTTTGATGAAATCTGAATGTCCATCGAGGGCGAACTGGTAGGCATAACCCCGCGGATTTGATAGTCCCCGCCTGATAATGCCCTCGCCAGAATATCATTGGCATTGGTGCCGATCACAAGCTGCCCGACGGGTAAGCCCAT
>JANXSV010000333.1 GCA_025356505.1 Methylovirgula sp. | reverse complement strand
TGTATTAGGCGCTAAACACAGCGACAATTCTATTTATTTGGAAGGGCGTCTTACCTCTTCGAGCTGAAGCAACTGTTTCATCTCAGTCGGCAGCAAGCCCGCATAGTTTTTGCGCCAATTGTAGAAGGTCGCATCCGAATTTTCGGCCTTCCGGCAGACCCCGGCAACAGCCGTTCCGTCTTCTGCCTGCTTCAAAATGTAGGCGATTTGCTCTTCAGTAAGTTTGAGCTTCTTCATGGCATTCTTCTTGTCCTGTAACCGGGATCATGATTGGAAAATTCCAGTTCTGAATGGATTAATTTATCGGGAGAAAGTAACGCCTCATCGGGCAGATTTCGGATAGTCATGGCGCCCATGATTGCAAAAGCAATCTCCTCGGTGGCGTCGCCGTCAATATTTTCAGCTGGAAATCGATTTTAAATATGATGCTTGGTCTGGCGTTTGTTTGGCGCCGACAACATCAGCACACATTATTTTTGGTCGAATCGGCGATCAACCTCGTGGAACTGCGTAACCCCGATTGACAAGATAGTTTCGCGATGCGGACTGAAAAACTCGGTGGTGCTACGCGATGCCTTCAACTTTACGGCTGGTCTCTCCTAAAAGTTCAAGAAGCAATCGATTAGGAAATCGGCGCTTCTGGACGATCGCATAGAAGCGTTCGGTCACGTCGGAAATCCGACAATGCTCAACTAGGATCGCGCTTTCAAGTTCGTCTCGTACGACGATTGGCGGCACTAGGGTGACGCCGTCGCGCTCTCGGGCCAGCAGGCGCAACATGGCCATGTCGTCGACCTCGGCGAGGATGTTCGGCCTGATCCCCGCCAGCTCAAGAACTCTGTCGAACGCGACGCGAATATCGCTGTCGAGGCTTGGCAATAGCAAAGGCTCGGTGCGCAAGTCGTCCGGAAAGCGGAATTTGCGCCTATCGGGCCGCGGACGGCCGACAAGGCTGACAGGCTGTTCATTCAGCAGATGATTGCGCAGCGGCGAGCGTGCATCACGCGGCGCGGCGCTATTGGCCAGGACGACATCAACGGCGTGGGCTTCCAATTGTGCGAGGAGATCGCGGAGGTTTCCGGAGCGGACAATCAATTCGACATCGGACCTTCCGATCAGCGGACGAAGAAATTCCAGCTGAAAATTGCGAGAAAGCGTGGTCAGCGCGCCAACCTTGAGAACTTGGCGGCTGGCCAGCGGACGCCCGCGCATTGTGCTCATCAGTTCATCGCCAGCTTTGAACACCGTATCGGCGTAATCGAGTGCGATCCGACCAGCCTCGGTTAGGATCAGTTTCTTCCCCGCACGTTCGAACAGCGCATGGCCCATCTGATGCTCGAGTTTCTGGATTTGCACCGAGATTGCAGACTGCGACAGGCTCATGTGCTCGGCGGCGCGGGTCAGGCTGCCTTCGTGTGCGACCGCCCAGAAATAGCGCAGATGGTTGTAGTTTAGATCTCTCATACCGTTCTATTAAAGCGAACGATAATGAATGAACAATGAATTTTTATTGAGCAAGCCGCATCGCTAAGTATCTCCCCGACGGATTTGAACACCAAAGGGGGCATTCCATGTTGATGTATTTTTTGCCGCTGATCGCAGCAGCGCCTTTGGCTGCGGCCGCGGCAATCGGATTTATGAAAACCGGGATTCGGCCCCGCTACCTCCCCAAACTGGCCGAGGCCGCCGCGTTGCTCTCGCTTGTATTCGCATGTGCGGCAGCAGCAGCCCTAATCGAGTTCGGTCCGGGCGCCAGCCCTCTTGTCGGCTTTTATGGGATGGGTCTGTCAATTCGACTCGATTCTGTCAGCGCCGTGATGCTGGTGCTCGTCGCCTTCATCGGCTGGGTCGTGGTGCGTTACGCTGGGACCTATCTCGACGGCGAAGCCCGGCAGGGCCCGTTCACCGGTTGGCTCTGCCTGACGCTCGTTTCCGTGCTGCTTCTAGTGAGCGCTGGTAATCTGGTCCAGCTCATGCTGGCGTGGGTCGTTACCAGCCTGTTTCTGCACCGGCTCCTGCTGTTCTACACTCAGCGGCCCGCAGCGCAGCGTCCTGCGCGCAAGAAATTCGTCACCGCTCGTCTCGGCGATGCCGCTCTGCTGGGCACTATTGTCCTGCTCGCAGGTGCGTATGGGACGTTCGATATCGGCTTGATCCTGAAAGCTGCGCGTGCGGGTGAAGGCGGAAGCATGTCGGTGGCAGCAGCGGGTTTCTTAGCGCTGTCGGCGGCGCTCAAATCGGCTCAGTTTCCGACCCACGGCTGGCTGACCGAGGTCATGGAGACGCCGACGCCGGTTTCGGCTCTGCTCCACGCCGGTGTGATCAATGCGGGCGGATTTCTGCTGATCCGCTTTGCCGATGTCATGCTGCTGGCGCCAGGCGTCCTCGCTGTGCTGGTGATGCTCGGCGGCTTCACCGCGCTGTTTGGCAGCCTGGTGATGCTGACCCAACCTGCGGTTAAAACCTCACTCGCTTGGTCGACCGTGGCGCAGATGGGCTTCATGGTGTTCGAATGCGGTTTGGCGCTGTTTCCGCTGGCGCTTCTGCACATCGTGGCCCACTCGCTATACAAGGCGCATTCGTTCCTGGCCTCGGGCGGCGCCGTGGAGCGCATCGCGGCGATCCGTCGGCTAGGTCCGATTGCCATCCCGGATGCGGGCG
>JANXSV010000287.1 GCA_025356505.1 Methylovirgula sp. | reverse complement strand
TCACTTGGCGGAGTGCGCGCCGAATTCACCGTATTTGAATCGAGCCCGGGCAAGTTTTATCTTGTCTCGGCAGGCGCGCTGGAGCGGCACGACCATGACACGCTGAAAAAGCTGTTGCCCAAGGACGGCTCGGTGACGTTTACGCCGTGTACGCAAGCCTTTGGCGTGCTGGTTCTGGCCGGCCCCCATGCGCGCGCTGTGCTTCAAAAGCTTACCGACACGGACCTTTCGAATGCAGCCTTCCCGTGGCTTACTGGCAAACATATCAGCGTTGGCGCGGCCTCTGCCCAATGTCTGCGGGTAAACTTTATCGGCGAACTCGGTTTTGAACTGCATCACCCGATAGAGATGCAGAACCAGATTTTCGATCTGTTGATGGACGCAGGTGCGGAATTTGGCATCAAGCCATTCGGCATCCGCGCGATGATGGCGATGGCGCTGGAAAAGTCCTATCGGCTTGTCGGGCGTGAGATGTCGATTGAATATTCGGCCTATGAGTCCGGACTGGACCGGTTCGTGCATCCAAACAAAGGTGATTTCCTTGGCCGCGATGCCTTGGTGAAGCGACACGCCGCCGGTGATAATTGGCGCTTTGTGACCATGGAGGTGCATGGCATCAAGGATGTCGATTGCCGCGGATCGGAGCCGCTGCATTCCAAAGGCAAGTTGATCGGACGCTGCACTTCCGGCGGATTTGGCTGGCGCGTCAACAAGTCGTTGGCGCTCGGAATGGTCAATCCGGAGTTTGGCGGCCTGCATCAAGAGCTTGATGTCACCATTCTTGGCGAAAATTATCGGGCGACGATCATCACTGAAGCACCCTTTGACGCCAACAACGATGTCTTGAGAAATTGATATAAGGATTTGCTTATATCTTTATTGAAATAAATGCGGCAGTCTGCTAGCACCATCTGGCTTCATCGCAAAACGCGATGGCTGCATCGGCAATATGCGCACGAAACTTCCCGCCGGAATGTTAGACTGGCGCGAAGAGTGTGAACTACGGCGTGTTAATAAGGAGCTTGTATCGATGGCCGACGACGAATTAGACCTGAACGCCTTGTCCGACGACGATCTTGTCGCGCAGATGCATGATGACTTGTATGACGGCCTCAAGGAAGAGATCGAGGATGCTGTTCACATTCTCATCAAGCGCAAGTGGACGCCTTACGACATCCTGACAAAGGCCCTCGTTGAGGGCATGCGCATTGTCGGCATCGATTTCCGCGACGGAATTTTGTTCGTTCCTGAAGTGCTGATGTCAGCAAATGCCATGAAGGCGGGCATGTTCATCCTGCGTCCGTTACTCGTGGAAACAGGCGCGCCAAAAATCGGCAAAATGGTCATCGGCACCGTTAAGGGTGACATCCATGATATCGGCAAAAACCTTGTTTGCATGATGATGGAAGGTGCTGGTTTCGAGGTTGTCGATCTTGGCATCAACAATCCGGTCGAGAAATATCTGGCTGCCATCGAGGAACATAACCCCGAAATCCTCGGCATGTCGGCGCTGCTCACCACCACGATGCCATACATGAAAGTGGTGATCGATACGATGAAGGAAAAGGGCATTCGCTCGGACCATATCGTGCTTGTCGGCGGTGCGCCGCTCAACGAAAGCTTTGCCAATGCTGTGGGCGCGGACGCCTATTGCCGCGACGCGGCGGTGACTGTGGAAATGGCAAAGGCGCTGATCGCCAAGCGTCAGGGCTCCGTGCACGCAAAAGCTTGAAGCAAAACTTCACCACGGCATTCCTGCCGCGAGGTGTTGAGGCCGGTAACCATTTCCGGTCAAAAAGGGGAGGGCATTGATTGATGATTGATACTCTCCTTGATCTTGATGATGCGGTTGATTTTGGTGCGTCCGGGCGCGCGGAAACGCTTGTGATCGCCTGTGGCGCTGTAGCGCGCGAGCTTGTCGATATCATAAAGCTCAATCGCTGGAGCCATATGGCGGTAACCTGCCTGCCCGCGATCTGGCATAATACGCCTCAGAAAATCACCGAAGGCGTTCGCGCTAAAATTCACGCCAACCGTGACGCCTACAGCAAAATCCTGTGCCTTTACGGCGATTGCGGCACCGGAGGCGCGCTCGACGTCATGCTCGAACAAGAAGGTGTGGAGCGCATCGAGGGAACGCATTGTTACGCTTTTTACGCGGGACTGCCGGAGTTTGATGCGCTGATGGAGGAAGAGCTCGGTTCGTTTTTCCTCACCGATTATCTCGCCCGTTTTTTCGATCGCCTGATTATTCAGGGCTTCAAACTCGATAAAATTCCCGAAATGCGCGATATGATTTTTGGTCACTACAAGCGGCTGGTCTACCTCTCGCAGGTGCATGATAAGGCACTGCTCGCCAAAGCCAAAGCTGCCGCGGATTATCTTGCTCTTGAACTTGTCGTGCGCCCTGTCGGCTATGGCATCGTTCCCGCATTTTTGAAAAAGGCTGCCTGATGGCAAATCTCACAGTGCTTTATTGGCGCGATATTCCGGCACAAGTGGTTGTAAAAGCAGGCAGAACCAGCGCAAAGCGCGAACTCTCGCCGCGCTTTCAAGAGGCGATCGATATGGCGGCGATGCGCGGCGGCGCAGCCCAAACAGACGATTATCTGGCGGAATGGCGGCGTGCCGAACCGACCCCTTGCGGCGATGATCTGGAAGCTGAGGCCACTGCTGCCGCACAAAAACTTGAAGACGACTATCCAAAGGAGCGACTTGTGACTCTCGCCAAAGCGGGAGGAAAGGAAGCCTGATGCGCACACCGGCCGCCTTCGAACCTGCAGGAAAATCACCCAAACGCAGAGGCAGCTTCGCACTGCGGTTCTGGTCGGTGCGTCATGCAGATGTGATGGAGCGCGCCTATGCCCGCCTCGAAAAAGCGCTCGTCGCGCTTGCCCCGACGTTTGAAAAGATCGGCTTTGACCGGTTGGAACGTCCCGTGGCTGCGGTCGAAAGTCTGGTAAAGGGCGCGCTGTTCGATTGCCGTATGTGCGGGCAATGCGTCTTATCCAGCACCGGAATGTCGTGCCCGATGAATTGTCCAAAGGGACTCCGCAACGGGCCTTGCGGCGGCGTGCGCGAAGATGGCAATTGCGAAGTCTATGCCGAAATGCCGTGCGTCTGGGTCAAGGCATATGAAGGCAGCAAGCTTATGCAAAAGGGCGATGCCATAGAGCAGGACCTGCCGCCCATTGACCATCGCTTGAAGGGCAGATCAACGTGGCTGGCCGTTGCGCGCGATTCACTGCCAAAGCCTACCCCTACAAGGGCGGCGGCAGCAGCGGAGACCCGGGCCAAATGAACCTGATTCATCCTGACGATGTCGGCCATGATCCCGCAGCGCCGCTCAAAGCTCTGCCCGGACACACCTCTTTCGGGCGTCTGGAGCGCGTGTTGCGGCGCGGCGAATTCGCGGTCACAGCAGAACTGAACCCGCCGGATTCCGCAAATCCGGAAGATGTGCTTGAACGCGTCGCCCCGTTTGAAGGCTGGGTGGATGCCATTAACGCCACGGATGGTTCAGGCGCGCACTGTCATATGTCCAGCGTCGCGATTTGTGCGCTGCTGACGCGGGCAGGATTTTCGCCTGTATTCCAGATTTCATGCCGGGATTACAATCGAATTGCAATTCAAGGCAACGTCCTAGGAGCCTCGGCGCTTGGAGTGGGCAATATCCTGTG
>JANXSV010000272.1 GCA_025356505.1 Methylovirgula sp. | reverse complement strand
GGCAGTCTAGCGTGTCGATGGTCATGCCATCGCGGATGACGGTGATGCGGTCAGCGACTTTCGAAATTTCGTTCAGCTTGTGCGAAATCATGATTGAGGCGATGCCCTGATTGCGCAGCTCCATCAGCAGCGCGAGCAGTGCGTTTGAATCGGTCTCATTAAGGCTCGAAGTCGGCTCATCGAGAATGAGCAATTTCACTTGCTTATTGAGCGCTTTGGCAATCTCGACAAGCTGTTGCTTGCCGGTGCCGATATTAGTGATCAGGGTGTTTGGATGCTCTTTCAGGCCCACCTTTTGGAGCAATTCCTTGGTGCGGGCGAAGGCCTCGTACCAGTTTATTACGCCATTTTTTGCAGTCTCGTGGCCAAGAAAAAGGTTTTCGGCAATCGAGAGCAGCGGTACGAGCGCCAACTCCTGATGAATGATGATGATGCCGGTATCTTCGCTATCCGCGATGCCGCCAAATTTGCGCGCTTGGCCTTCAAAGATGATTTCTCCGCTGTAGCTGCCGTGGGGATAGACGCCAGAAAGAACCTTCATCAGCGTGGATTTACCCGCGCCGTTTTCGCCGACGATCGCGTGGATTTCAGCCGGCAGGACTTCCAGATTAACGTCCGTTAGCGCGTTAACGCCCGGAAACGTCTTGGTAATGCCGCGCATTTGCAGAACAGGCTGCATCGAGGATCAACCCCTAAAATGGTGTGAGCCCGCTTGCCCGGCAGGCATCGGGCACTGTTTTTAAGCCAAGCGGGCCCCGCTAGATGCGAGACCCGCCTATCTTAATAGATTACCAGATTATTTGTCGACCTGGTCTGCTGTGTAATAGCCCGAGTCCACCAGAGTGGCCTTGATGCCGGCTTTGTCGAGCGCAACCGGAACCAGCAGGTTCGATGGAACCACCTTGGCGCCGTTGTTATAGGTCTTGGTGTCATTGACCGGCACGTCCTTGCCGGACATGGCAGCATCAACCATTGCGGCGGTCAGCTTGGCGAGAACGCGTGTGTCTTTGAACACTGTCGAATATTGTTCGCCAGCCATCATGCCCTTCACGGACGCCAATTCAGCATCCTGTCCGGTTACGATCGGCATTGCCTGCGTTGCTGAACCATAGCCAACGCCCTTGAGCGAGGAGATGATGCCGCGCGAAAGACCATCGTAAGGCGACAAAACGCCGTTGACCTTGGCCTTGGTGTAGTTTGCAGACAACAGGTTGTCCATGCGGGCCTGCGCAACTGCGCCGTCCCAACGCAGAGTGCCGACCTTGTCCATGCCCATCTGGCCGGAAACGATTTTCACGTCGCCCTTGTCGATGAGCGGCTTCAGAACCGACATCGCGCCGTCGTAAAAGAAGAAGGCGTTGTTATCGTCTGGCGAGCCGCCGAACAATTCAACATTGAACGGAGGCTTGCCCTTTTCGTTCATGCCCTTGACGAGCGATTCAGCCTGTAAAACGCCGACCTTGAAGTTATCGAAGGTGGCATAGTAATCGACATTGGCCGAGCCTTTGATGAGGCGGTCATAGGCGAATACCTTGACGCCCTTGTCGTGCGCCTTTTGCAAAACGTCAGAAAGGGTCGTGCCGTCAATGGCGGCAATGACAAGAACCTTGGCACCCTTGGTGATCATGTTTTCGATCTGGGCGAGCTGGTTTGGAATGTCGTCTTCAGCGTACTGGAGATCAGCGCCATATCCCAGGCCCTTGAATTCCTTCACCATGGATTCGCCATCGGAAATCCAACGTGTGGAAGACTTGGTCGGCATGGAAATGCCAACAGTGCCCTTATCCGCAGCAAATGCGAGTGTGGCCGACAGCGCTACGGACAGTGCCGCCGCTGTTGCCAGCAGGTTTCTACGATTAATCATGTTGTCTCCTCCCGATATCGACGACAGTATTGACGGCTTGTGCCGAACTTGAAATATCGTCTTGAGAAATTTTTATGCAGCAAATTTACATTGGTCAAGCCGTTTTGTATGATAAATAATAAGCTTAGGGGCACAAAATCTATTATGGAAAAAACTTCACAAAGGCGGAACCTGCACGATCTGGTTGCGCGGAACATTGGCGCGGCCATTCTGGCTGGAACCTACCCTCCCGGCGCTTTGCTGCCCAATGAGGCAGAGTGGACGAAAACGTTTAGCGCGAGCCGTACCTCTGTGCGCGAGGCAATCAAAACCCTGAGTGCCAAGGGGCTGATAATGTCACGACCGAAAATCGGCTCACGGGTTCAGCCGCGCGCCAACTGGAACATGATGGACCGCGATGTGCTCGATTGGCACGATG
>JANXSV010000219.1 GCA_025356505.1 Methylovirgula sp. | reverse complement strand
AGCCCGCGCATCATGTCAGTGGCGTAATTGTCATGCGTACCCTGCAAAACCGCAGAAATTCGTTCAAGGCCCATACCTGTATCGATGGACGGCTTCGGCAGATTGACCCTCTCGCCCCCAAGGAGCGTTTCGAACTGCATAAAAACCAGGTTCCAAATCTCAATAAACCGGTCACCGTCCTCGTCAACCGAGCCTGGCGGTCCGCCAGGAATATGATCACCATGATCGTAGAAAATCTCTGAGCACGGCCCGCAGGGCCCGGTATCACCCATCATCCAGAAATTATCCGACGTTGGAATGCGGATAATACGCTGCTCAGGCAAGCCGGCAATTTTCTGCCAAAGGTTGAACGCGTCATCATCCGAATGATAAACGGTCACATAGAGCTTGTCTTTGTTCAGCCCATAGACCTTGGTGATGAGGTTCCAGGCAAGTTCGATCGCTTGCGGCTTAAAATAGTCCCCGAACGAAAAGTTTCCTAACATTTCAAAAAATGTGTGATGCCGCGCGGTGTAGCCGACATTATCGAGATCATTGTGCTTGCCGCCTGCGCGGACGCATTTCTGCGCAGTGACCGCCCGGCTATAGGGCCGCTTTTCCGCACCCGTGAAAACATTCTTGAATTGCACCATACCGGCATTGGTGAACATCAAGGTGGGATCATTTCTCGGCACCAGAGAGCTGGATGCAACGATCTCATGACCATTTTTGCCAAAATAGTCGAGAAACGTCGACCGGATATCATTTACGCTATTCATCTATCCAACTCGTTTGTTTGGCACGCGTCCACAAATACAATTGATGATCTATCGTATTTTGCTTCAAGTCTTGGTGTGCATAAAAAAGGTCCGGGGAAACCCCGAACCTATTTAAACTGGCCAAATTGCCCTGTCGAGTGACGATGCGTGGAAGATTAAGCTTCTGCGCCATCTTCTGCTGTCGGATCGATATTATCAAGGATCCGCTCGGCAATCAGTCCCGAATTTTCACGAATTGACCGTTCAATCTTGGCGGCCGCTTCGGGATTTGCCTTCAGGAACGCCTTGGCATTTTCACGCCCCTGCCCAAGACGCTGACTGTCATATGAGAACCAGGCTCCGGACTTTTCCACGACGCCGGCCTTGACACCAAGGTCGACCAACTCGCCGTTCTTGGAGATGCCCTCGCCATACATGATGTCGAACTCAACCTGCTTGAACGGCGGAGCCACCTTATTCTTGACGACCTTGACGCGAGTCTGGTTGCCAACAACCTCTTCGCGATCTTTGATGGCGCCAATCCTGCGAATGTCCAGACGTACCGATGCGTAAAACTTCAGCGCATTTCCACCCGTCGTTGTCTCCGGAGAACCGTACATAACGCCGATTTTCATACGGATCTGGTTAATGAAAATCACCATCGTATTTGAGCGCGAGATCGAGGCGGTGAGTTTGCGCAGGGCCTGGCTCATAAGACGAGCCTGCAGGCCAGGCTGAACATCACCCATTTCGCCTTCAATTTCCGCACGCGGCGTCAGAGCCGCGACCGAATCAATTACCAGAACATCAACCGCGCCTGACCGCACCAGAGTGTCGGTAATTTCAAGAGCCTGTTCGCCTGTATCCGGCTGTGAAATCAGCAGATCTTCAAGATTAACACCTAGCTTGCGGGCGTAAACGGGATCTAGCGCATGCTCCGCATCAACAAATGCGCAAACGCCACCTTTTCGCTGCGCTTCGGCGATGACGTGCAGCGTGAGTGTTGTCTTACCCGAAGACTCAGGACCATAAATTTCAATGACACGCCCGCGCGGCAAGCCCCCAACCCCAAGCGCAATATCCAGGCCGATGGAACCCGTTGATATTGTCTCGATTTCGACGGCTTTCTGATTTTTGCCCAGCCGCATGATCGAGCCTTTGCCGAATGCCCGTTCGATCTGTGACAGCGCGGCGTCAAGTGCTTTGGTCTTATCCACGGACGTTCCTTCAACAAGGCGAAGATTCGCTTGAGTCATATTACGTTCCTTTTTGACACGAGAGTTGCGAAATGCGCAACGATTCGCTGCAAGGCAGTGGAAGATGGCGCGATTGGCTGTGTAGAACGTTTGCGCCCGCTACCAGTGCCTTGCAGCCATCTCAATGTATCGCTTTTGTTCTCAATTGCAAGTTCTATTTTTGTTCTTTTTATAAACGCTGACCGGGTTCCCGGCGCTCTAGCCGTCTTCGAGGCGCGTGTGGAAATAGGCCGCGACATCGCGCGCC
>JANXSV010000168.1 GCA_025356505.1 Methylovirgula sp. | reverse complement strand
CTGAACCAAACTATATTGCACCGCGACGATTTCATCGTTGAAGCGCAGGGCGATCAAGCAAACAGTCCCTGCCACGCATCCCGATTGCGCCAGAGCCAGATAGAAAGTCGCGATAGCCAAGTCCTGTAACGGATCCACCCTGTTCAGTCTCGCAAAACGGTCTTTGCGCAATCGAACCAGCGCGCTGAACAAGCTGGCGGCCTCTTCCGCAGTTTTGGCTACAGTCCAGTTGGGATTGCGACCCTCGCGCCCAAGCTTGCGCAGCCTTTTGCGATAGTCCTCATGGATGCCGGACCTGCGGAAAGCCGACACTGCTTCTGCGGTGCCCAGATATTTCGGGAACGTCGCGGCGCCCATCGGCCGCACTTGTGCCAGGCGCATCAACGGGTTTTCGACGCCATCAAACTGCGCCGGCATCTTTGTCAGATGGACGTAATCGATGTGGCCCAGTTTGGCCAAGATTTGGCCGAACAGCGCCCTCATTTGCACAGTATTTCTGGCCAAATCCGCAGTAAATATTGGCAGGCAATAGTCTGATAATCCAAGGTCTAGCCATTCGAGGCTACGGGCATAACGTGAGCGCCGAACGACCATTGGCATAATCATTATGGTTTCGATATTGCTATTCACAAGCTCGATGATGCACAAGACTGAGTTATGAGCCGCCAATACATGCTGCGACATCAGCTCTACAAATTTCAAGCTTTGGAAAGCCGATAAAACGCCAGTCTGCTCAAGTTTGAGCCAATTTACGCGCAGCTGATTAGATGTTAAATCCGTATATATATTTATACTTATCGGAGTTTCAGAGGTCTCAGTAGGAGGCACGCTCGCTATACCTCATTATGTTGTGTTGCAGTAAAATATCAAAATTGAGAAAGTAATGTCGGCTTTCAGGACATTATACCCTGACCGATGTATCAAAGATCGCCGGATTGTGTCGCTAATAACTTTGCAGAATGCATATTCGTCTCAAGGTACCTTGGGCCTAATCTTCCTGGTTCCAACCAAGTACGATAAAGCCACTCTAAACTATAGTCCTGCATCCAGCGAGGTGCCCGCTTTCGTCTCCCGGCAATGAAATCCAGCAATCCGCCTGCCGTTTTGATGACTCCGACATTGGTAAGCTTCGAGAGATTCCGGCATACAAACTTTTGTTCCAGCGGCGCACCCAGAGACACCCACAAAATGTCCGGTTTCAGTGCGTTAATCTGTTGAACAATTTCGACTTCCTCGCGGGGCTTAAAATATCCGCTTCTGTGCCCGACAATGTTTAACAAGGGGTAGCTCGCGCGCATATTGGCAACTGCTTCGGAGTTTACCTCTTCAGATGCTCCAAATACATAAAAACTCGCGCCCCAGTCCTGCGCCACCCTCGCAACATCATCAAACAAGTCGGTCGTTGCTACGCGTTCCGGCAGCGGGCTGCTGCAATAGCGGCGCGAAGCCACGACCATGGGCTGCCCATCGGCGTGGATCAGGTCGGCGCGCGTGAAGAGTGCCTTTACGTCAGGATCTCTGGCACACATTGAAATGACTTGGCCGTTTGCCGAAGTCGCGTAAAGCGGCTTTGATGGCTTTACCTTATTCAAAGCGGCCTTAACCAGGTATCTGGCCGCCTCTTCGCGCGAAGAAACGACGATTGGCAAGCCTCCCAGCCGTATTCTCTTAACGGCGTCAACTGTGACATCCCGCTCTATAAATGGCGTGTGAGTGTCAATATGAGCTAAAACAGTATCCGTTTTCACCAGAAATCATCCAAAATACGTATAAAACCGATTAACACCTTGTCTCAAGACTGTTGAAGAGTCCTTAAGGCTGGCCGGTCGTAACGGAAGTTGGAATTCATGCTGATTTAAAAGTTAACCCGCAAAGCCGGCAGACATGTGCCTCGCTTTGGTTACACGCAGCTATACTGATGGACATCACTGCGAGGGTGTTTATCGCGCAACGCCATGGTTCGCGGCGCCCTCGTAGAGCGCGAAGCCTGAAAGCTAAACCCCGCCTCGAATTTAAACGTCGAGGTTTGCCACTGACAGCGCGTTTGTCTGGATGAAATCGCGGCGCGGTTCGACAATATCACCCATGAGCTTCACGAAGATGTCGTCGGCCTCGTCAACTTCCTTGACCTTTACCTGCAACAGGGTCCGGACATTGCGATCTAGCGTGGTTTCCCAGAGCTGTTCGGGGTTCATCTCTCCCAACCCTTTGTAGCGCTGCGTTTTCAAGCCTTCACGCCCAAAGTTCATCACCGCATCGACGAGCGCGCTTGGCCCTGCAATGAGCGTCGTATGCCCCTTGCGGATGAGCGCAGCGGGCTTTGAATAAATCTCACGCAGAGACGCTGCATGCTCATCGAGCCTCCGTGCTTCACCCGACGCCAACAAACCGGCATCGAGAGCGGAAATATGGGTTACGCCCCGCACTTCATGGCCGAAAATATAGCCGCCATTATCAACTTTACCTGTCCAGCCGCGCTCGAATTCTTCTGAGAGGGCATCAAGCCTGTGCGCAATATCGGTCGCCAGGCGTTCCGTTTCCGCTTCATCAATCAGCAGCGGGGATTTCAACGCACCAGCTACGGCGGCCTGTTCCACGGCGATGCGATCATAGCGCGTGTGCAATTGCGCCAATACCTGCCGTACCAGCCGTGCCTCTTCAATAATAGCGCGCAGGTCAGCCCCGGCGCGCTCTTCTCCCGATGCCAGGCGCAGCACAGCCCCGTCCATGCCATTGGTCACGAGATAGTCTTCCAGCGCCCGCTCGTCTTTGACATATTGTTCTGATTTACCCTTCGCCACCTTATAAAGCGGCGGCTGGGCAATGTAGATATGGCCCCGGTTAATCAATTCCGGCATTTGTCGGAAGAAAAAGGTGAGAAGCAAAGTTCGGATATGAGAGCCGTCGACGTCCGCGTCAGTCATAATGATTATTTTGTGATAGCGGAGCTTTTCGGGGTTGAAGTCATCACGCCCGATCGACGTCCCAAGCGCGGTGATTAAAGTGCCAATCTCTTGCGAGCCCAGCATCCTGTCAAAGCGGGCGCGCTCGACGTTTAAAATCTTACCTCTGAGAGGCAAAACGGCCTGATATTCCCTGTTCCGGCCCTGCTTTGCCGATCCGCCTGCCGAGTCGCCCTCGACGATGAACAGTTCTGCTTTTGCCGGATCACGCTCTTGGCAGTCTGCCAGCTTTCCCGGAAGCGAAGCTATATCCAGGGCACCTTTTCGGCGTGTCAGCTCTCTTGCTTTGCGGGCCGCTTCACGCGCGGCGGCGGCTTCGATAACTTTCCCGACAACGGTTTTGGCGTCGCCCGGGTGCTCTTCGAACCAGCGGCTCAAGGTTTCATTCAGAATATTTTCCACAACAGGCCGCACTTCCGAAGACACCAACTTGTCTTTGGTTTGGCTGGAAAATTTCGGATCCGGCACTTTCACGGAAAGAACTGCTGTAAGCCCTTCTCGGCAATCATCGCCGGTGATATCTACCTTCTCTTTTTTGGTAAGGCCGGAGCTGTCGCCATAACTGGTGACCTGGCGCGTGAGTGCACCCCGAAAGCCGGCCATATGGGTGCCACCGTCGCGCTGCGGGATATTGTTTGTAAAAGGCAGCACGTTTTCGTGGTAGGAATCATTCCACCACAGGGCGACTTCGACGACGATGCCGTCTTTTTCGCCTTTCATCAGGATTGGCTTGCTGATTAACGGCTGTTTCGCGCGATCCAGATACCGAACGAAGGCCTCCAAGCCGCCTTCATAATACAATTCTTCGCGCTTAACTTCGGCATGACGTTCGTCTGTGAGAATAACGCGGACGCCGGAATTTAGAAACGCCAATTCGCGCAGCCGATGTTCAATAGTTTTATAATCAAAATCCACATTTGTGAATGTGCCTTTACTCGGCGTAAAATTGACTTCTGTGCCTCGTTTGGCTTTTCCGTCAATCAGCGGAGCGGATCCGACGACTCTTAGCGGAGAGACGGCATCGCCATGAGCGAATTCAATTTCATGTTCTTTGGCATCACGCCAAATGCGCAGTTTCAGGGAAGTCGACAGGGCGTTGACGACAGAAACGCCAACACCATGCAACCCGCCTGACACTTTATAGGAATTCTGATCGAACTTTCCGCCTGCATGCAGCTGTGTCATGATGACCTCCGCAGCGGAGACGCCCTCTTCGTGCATGCCGGTGGGGATACCGCGGCCATTGTCGGTGACGCTCACTGAGCCGTCTGCTTTCAAAGTCACGGTGACCAGGTCAGCGTGGCCAGCAAGGGCCTCATCAATGGCATTGTCCACAACTTCGTAGATCATATGATGCAGGCCGGAGCCATCGTCCGTATCACCAATATACATCCCCGGACGCTTGCGCACGGCGTCGAGGCCCTTCAGCACCTTGATTGAGTCAGCACCATACGCGTTTGGGTCGGATGGCTCTTCGGCAGGGGTAGTAACCATTGGGTCTCAAATTCTTTGAGTTGAAGCGCAAAATTCGCGATGATTCGCGCTCGATATTATACGTTGGAAGGCAACGTAAAAGCGAGGAAAACAGCCGTTTCCCTCGCTTCCACAGTTCACGTCATTATGCCGGGGTGAACCTATGCGTTCACAACTTCCTTGCTGCGGCCAAAGCGCTTGCGCTCATTTGCGTCCAAATAGATTTTTCTCAGGCGAATGCTTTTTGGCGTTACTTCGACCAATTCGTCATCTTGAATATAAGACAGCGCTTTTTCCAAACTCATGCGTATTGGCGGTGTAAGGCGCACGGCCTCATCTTTGCCTGCAGCACGAATATTGGTCAGCTGTTTGCCCTTCAGCACATTCACCTCGAGATCATTTTCGCGTGTATGCTCCCCAATAATCATACCTTCGTAGACCTTGATACCCGGATCAATCATCATTGGACCTCGGTCCTCCAGCTTCCACATCGCGTAAGACACGGACTCACCGGAGCCATTCGAAAGCAGCACGCCATTCCGACGACCAGCAATTTCGCCTTTATAAGCCTCATAGGCATGGAATAAGCGATTCATAATTGCTGTCCCGCGCGTATCCGTAAGCAGTTCGCTTTGATAACCGATCAAGCCACGCGTTGGCGCATGAAACACCAAGCGCAAACGGTTACCACCCGAAGGCCGCATTTCAATCATCTCGGCTTTGCGTTCCGCCATTTTTTGCACAACCACGCCTGAATGTTCTTCATCCACGTCGACAACGACCTCTTCGATCGGCTCAAGCAAGTTGCCTTCATCGTCCTTTTGATAAACTACTTTGGGACGAGAAACACCAAGCTCAAAGCCCTCCCGGCGCATAGTTTCGATCAAAATGCCGAGCTGCAATTCTCCGCGACCCGAAACGATATAGGAATCAGCGCCAGCGGACTCCTCGATCTTAAGTGCAACATTACCTTCAGCTTCCGAAAATAAACGGGCGCGGATCATACGGCTAGTAACTTTGTCACCTTCGGTGCCAGCCAAAGGCGAGTCGTTAACCATGAATGTCATTGAAAGCGTGGGAGGATCAATAGGTTGAGCCTGCAATGGTTCGGTTATGTCTGGAGCACAAAGTGTGTCAGCAACGTTGAACTTTGTAAGCCCGGCAATAGCCACGATGTCACCCGCTTCTGCCTCTTCTACCGGTGTGCGTTCAATGCCCCGGAAGGCTAGAATTTTTGAAACACGGCCTGTTTCTATAATATTGCCTTTGCGGTCTAAAACCTTAACCTGCTGGTTGGTCTTCAGATTCCCCGAAAATACTCGGCCAGTGATCATTCGGCCAAGATAGGCGTTAGCCTCGAGAAGAGTGCCCAGCATTTTGAACGAACCGTCTTCGATGGTCGGCGGTGCCACATGTTCCAAAACCATGTCGAGGAGGGGGTCCATACCGGTATGCTCGGCATCCGGAGCTGTGGCCATCCAACCCTGACGGGACGATCCATAAAGGATCGGAAAGTCAAGCTGCTCGTCCGTTGCATCGAGCGCGGCAAAAAGATCGAATACCTCGTTTACGACTTCAGTGATGCGAGCATCCGGACGATCGACCTTATTGATCGCTACTATCGGCTTCAAACCGATCTTGAGTGCCTTACCGACCACAAATTTGGTCTGTGGCATCGGGCCTTCAGCGGCATCCACGAGAACAATGGCACCATCCACCATCGAGAGAATTCGTTCCACTTCGCCACCGAAATCAGCATGTCCCGGAGTGTCAACGATGTTGATGCGAACATCTCTCCAAACAATGGACGTGGCCTTAGCCAGAATGGTGATGCCACGCTCCTTTTCTAGATCGTTGGAGTCCATTACCCGTTCATCCACACGCTGATTGTCGCGGAAAGCACCAGACTGCCGCAAAAGTTTGTCCACAAGCGTCGTTTTGCCGTGGTCAACGTGGGCTATGATCGCAATATTCCGCATTTTCATGGAAGTAACCGTTTCTGTTCTGACGAAGGCATGGCCCCATCGATGTAAAGTTTGGCTGCATGGCCTTCCCTGTCACAAAAAGGACAAGACGCTGATAAGCCCAGATTATTTGTTGCACTGCATATATTAAGACAGAGCGTTTGGGAAGCACACAATCGCTGTGCGCCCAGCTTCGTATAGTGCTGCGTGAACAAGTGATGCGGACTCGTTGAGATCCGCTATTTAGGGGCGAGAACCATGATCATTTGACGGCCCTCCATGGAGGGCTCAGCTTCCACTTTCGCAATATTCAGTGTTTCAGCCTTGACCCTGTTCAAGAGCTGATAGCCCAGGTTTTGGTGAGCCATTTCACGACCGCGAAACCGCAAAGTCAGTTTCACTTTGTCGCCTTCTTCGAAAAACCGACGAACTGCCTTCATCTTTGTTTCGTAGTCGTGATCATCGATTCCAGGCCTGAGCTTGATTTCCTTGATTTCCACGATTTTTTGCTTTTTGCGCGTCTCGGCCGCCTTTTTTTGCTCGAGGAAACGGAACTTTCCGTAATCAAGTATTTTACAGACGGGAGGCTGGGCGTTGGGAACAATCTCTACCAAATCAAGGGAAGCTTCATCCGCAATTTGTAGCGCCTCAAGGATGGGAGTAACTCCGCGGTTTAAACCATCCTGGTCGATCAACATGACGTCTGAAACGCGAATTTCGCGATTGACACGTGGACCATCTTTTTGCGGTGTAGGCGGGGCTTTCATTGGACGGCGAATGGTGTGTGCTCCTCAAGATAATGTAAACAGTAAGTCCCTTATCAAACGCGGTTGATCCTGTCCACATAAAGCGGAAATGGGAACCAATGGTCACAACTTAAAGACTTTGTGACGAAATTAAAGCGAACCACAAAATTTAGCATCGCTTGGATGTGGCCTAACGCAATAGGCCGGCGTACAGGCTCAGGACCTCAGCCGTCATTCGTTCTATTCCACAACGTTTTGTAACGTGGGTCCGTGCTCGGGAGCTCAACGAGTCCTTTGCGCTCGCGCCCATAGAAAGCGCTTCCAATATCACCTCGGCCAGCGCGAGCGGCTCGTCGAGATTGACGCGCCAGCCGGTGCGCTCCTGCGCTGGCACATCCGGTGTTGATAAAATAGCCTCGGCAGCCGCACAGTTGCTGCCTACAACTGGCGGTGTTCCGACCGCCTGGGCTTCAATTGCCGTAAGACCAAATGCGTCAGGCTCGACATCCGCGGTGATGATGAGAGCCGCACTCATGAAAGAAGCAGCTAAATCTTTGCAAAAAGGTGCTCGAATAACCGTTGCCTGTAAGGAATGTTTTTGAATGAAGCTGTCTATATCCCGGGCGTTTTGCGAACGCGGAAGCCCGTCCCCTACTAAAACAAACTTTGTCCGAGATAAACCTCGGGCGACCAGAATTCGTGCAGCTTCGAGGACAGGTTTGGCTGCTTTCATGGTCAAAAAACGAGATGGCAAGAGAACAACGTGTTCGTGCTTGGAGACGCCCCATGTAGCGCGCAAGTGACTAACACGTTCGGCGCTGACAACGCCCGGAGAAAAGTCCTGAAAATCCACGCCGGCTTCGATAATGTGTGTTCGTTGAGAGACAGTTGGAAATTGTCGCGAAATTAACGAAGCTGTGAATTCCGAATGCACCACGACAGCATTTGATCGGGTCATAACTGAGTTATAAATCGATTTAGCACCTCCCCCAAGCGAATGACTGTTATGAAACGTGGTGACAAAGGGTTGGCCAGTCCGATGACAGGCTCCAAGTGCGACCCAAGCCGGTGCTCTGGAATGAGCATGTACAAGATCAACTTTCTCCCCACGGATTAATCTCGTGAGTTTCTGCACATTCAACGCCATGGCAATCGGGTTTTTAGTTTTAGCCGGGAACGGGATCCAAATCCCACCCCGCGCTTGGAGTTCGCCAACTCCACTTCCGTCTTCGCAGGCTACCATGGAGCGAACGCCGGCGTTTGCTAACGCAGCAGCAACGGCCAATACTATCCTGTCAGTGCCGCCGTTCCCCAGGCTTGGAATAATCTGCAAGACGGTTCTCCCGGTCAGTCCGGTGACCGACGGGTTAAAAAAGTCTACAAATCCCGTATTCATTCATTTTTCCGTATAGTTTTTATCAAAAATTCGCAAGATCGCGCATGTAAGCGTTACTTAATGTAAATCATGCGAAGACTTAATAATGTAAAAACGAGGTTAGAAAAATTGGTTCTTCAGCGCTTACTTTCCGAGGGCAGTGATCAACCCGGCCAAATAGCCTTTCGTCACATGAAGGGAAGAAAACCGCACGTTATTTGGTTGGGAGGTTTCAAATCCGACATGCGTTCTGTAAAATCGCAGGCGATAGCTACCTGGTCGAAGGAGAATAATCGCAGCTATTGGTGTTTTGATTATTCGGGTCACGGCGAATCGGCAACGGAAAACGAGGGCGAGCGGTTCATTGACGGCTGCATCTCTCGTTGGCTGTCCGATGCGAAAAGCATTTTGCGACACATAGGCGAGCCGGTTATCGTCGTTGGATCGTCGATGGGTGGATGGATTGCCCTGCTTCTTGAGCAAGCACTGCGAAACACACGACAAGTTAAGGGTCTTTTGCTCATTGCTCCGGCTGTGGATTTTACGGAACACTTGTTGTGGGCAAAGCTTCCCGAAAACATAAGGGACGAAATAGAAACCCAGGGTGCTTGGACGCGCGTCCTTGAAAATGGAGAAGTGTTTCCCATCACAAAAAAGCTCATCTACGATGGCAGAAATAATCTCTTACTCGGACAATCCATCGAGCCAGCTTGTCCGGTGCATATCATTCAAGGCGCATTGGATCCCGATGTTCCTATGGCTTTCACGTTAAAAGTCATGCAACACATGCCGCAGCATGCGAGGCTGACAATTGTCAAAGATGGAAATCACCGTCTATCGCGGGCTAGCGACCTAGAACTCCTGACGCGAACATTGGAACAAATGCTGGTTGAAGTTCAAGGAGACTTGCCATAGCGATGAAGATTGTATCCGTGAGTTTTTAGCCACTCTTCAGCAACATCCATTTCGGGGTCGAGCAGTCTAGTCAAACTCCAAAATTCTCGCGAATGATCCATGTGTTTCAGATGAGCCACTTCGTGCGCTGCCAAATAGTCTAAAACGTTCGAAGGCGCCATTATTAATCGCCATGAAAAATTTAGGCTTCCCCGTGAAGAGCACGATCCCCACCTGCTTTTTGTATCTTTAAGACTGACGCGAGGTAGGGGAACTTTCACAATCTCTGTATAACGACCGACCGCCAAAGACAGATCTTTACGGGCTTCACGGTGTAGAAATTCGGTTACGCGGCGTGAGAGGTGGCCCTCCTCGCAGCACACTTCAATACTGAAAATACCATTGCTATTTATCGAACGGGTCGTGCCACGCGCCTTTTCGCGCCGTTTTATTATATGCAGGGTTCCACGAAGAGGAACAGTTTGTTCCTCTTTAAACGGTATATTAACGGGCAGTTTACCAACACGTTCAGCGATCCACGCAGACTGTTTTTGGGCAAATTCAGTTGCTCTGAGGATAGAGCCGCGCGCTGGCATGGAAAGCACAAGATCCTGCGTCGCAGCTCGGAGACGCAGAATATACCGCTTTGCCGTCGCCGATTTTTTAACCAGAACTTTAAAGTCGGCTCCTGCGTGGCTTACGCTTATCTCCACTGCCTTGGCATTTCGCAATAAGGGTTTCGCCGGCGCAGACTTACCAGCAAAACGGAATTTAAAAAGTGACGCCATGCTGCCAGTCTAAGGGAGGCCATACCCGCGCGCCACAAGCTTCTTTTATTCCGCAGCAGATTGAAGAGAAGCTTTGGCCTTGGGTTTGCTAAGCTCATATTCTGCGGTCGCGATAAAATCCCGAATACGGGGCGCTATCATTGACCGGAAGCGGGATCCGTTAAACACACCATAGTGACCCACGTCTTTCTGCAGGTAGTCAACTTTCATATGCGCCGGAATGTTGACACACAGCTCATGCGCAGCCTGTGTTTGACCGACACCTGAAATGTCATCATTTTCGCCCTCCACCGTCATTAACGCGGTTTTGCGAATAGCCTTAAGGTCTATAAGCACGCCTCGGTGCTTAAATTCCCCTTTCGGCATTGTATGATTGACAAAAACATTGTCGATAGTCTGCAAATAGTACTCCGCTGTCAGATCCATAACGGCCATATATTCGTCATAGAATTCGCGATGTTTTTCGGCGGAGTCCCCATCGCCCTTCACAAGATGTTTAAACATACTCACATGGGCATTGACATGCCGGTCCATATTCATGGCCATGAACCCAGAAAGCTGGAGAAACCCGGGGTAGACTTGGCGCCCAAAACCCGCGTTGAGAAAGGGCACAGTATGGATGCAATTGTCGCGAAACCACTGTGATCCACGCTTTTCTGCGAGTTTATTAACTTCGGTTGGGCTTTTTCTTGTATCTATCGGTCCGCCCATGATTGTCATGGAAGCAGGCACAAATGCATTTCCGTCGGCGCTCATCCGCGCAACAGCTGCCATAAGAGGCACGGAAGGCTGACATACACCGAGCGTATGAAGGCCTGTTCCAAGGGTCTCGAAGATTTCGATGAGATAATCGATATAATCGTCAAGGTCGAACTTACCGACAATCAACGGCACATCGCGAGCATCATTCCAGTCAGTGATGTAAACATCAAAGTAAGGCAAGAATGCTTCGACGGTACCGCGGAGCAAAGTGGCGTAATGCCCTGACATAGGTGCAATAATTAAAAATTTCGGCTGATTTAACGGGCGGATATTCTCGCGTCGAAACCGGATCACGTTGCAGAACGGCTTGGACCACACAATTTCTTCAACAACATTCACGCGCCCCTCGTTCAGCAACGTCGAGTTAAGCTCAAATTTGGGTTTGCCGTATCGGCGCGTCATGCGCTCAAACATCTCCGCGGAGGCAGCCATATTTTTTGCCATAGGCGTATTAGCAAAAGGATTTAAGGGATTGTTTAGAACCATCCTTGTCGCGTTCGAGAGCGCTCTGGCAGGAGCAATAGCAGAGTGCGCCAACTCGTACATCTGGTAAGAAAAATGGTTCATATAGACACCCTTTAGGCAGATCCACGGCAATCGACCGCACGCGCCAAACGCTTCAGCAAATTTGTTGCACCGCACAGTTGAACGTATGGCAGCGTAGCTGTCAAATCAATGTCATGAAAACACTAAGCTTTAATTGCTAATCATTACCCTACTTTAGGCGGGTGGGGCATTCGTTCAGGGCAAAAAGTTGAACTGGTTTTGTCTGCATCCATCATTTAAACCTCCCTCAAATTCAATCTGGAATCTGCCATGCATCGCCAACTCACCGAACGCCGCCTGATACTTGCCAGCCACAATTCCGGTAAATTGGTAGAGATGCGCGAACTTATGCACCCCTACGGCGTTGAAATAGTATCCGCGTCAGAGCTTGGACTGCCGGAACCGGACGAAACCGGCCTGACTTTCAAGGAAAATGCAGAGATCAAAGCCCTAGCCTCCGCAACGAGCGCCGGTTTGCCAGCGCTATCGGACGATTCAGGCCTGTGTGTTGATGCCTTAGGGGGCGATCCTGGGATTTATTCAGCCAGATGGGCAGGAGACACCAAGGATTTTGGCGCTGCCATGCGAAAAATTGAAGATTTGCTGCAGCAGGCAGGCGCAAAAACGCCCCAACAGCGCAAAGCCCATTTTGTATCGGCTCTCACCTTAGCCTGGCCTGACGGCCATTGTGAGACGTTTGAGGGCATGGTTTACGGCTCCATCGTCTCACCCCCACGCGGAAATCTTGGCTTTGGATATGATGCATGCTTTCTCCCCGATGAACATAGCCGCAGTTTTGGAGAAATGACGTCTCACGAAAAGCACGGATTGCCACGCGACGGCGGCCAGGGGCTATCCCACCGGGCACGGGCATTCCAAATGCTGGAAAAAGCCTGCCTGACTGGTTTGAAATGAGGACTGCGATAGGCTAAAGCATAGAGATGGCCTCTTCAAACCCAGCTTTCGAGTCGAAAAACCCCGGTTTCGGCGTTTATGTCCATTGGCCATTCTGCCTCTCAAAATGCCCCTATTGCGATTTCAACAGCCATGTCCGCCACAAGCCGGTGGACGAAGAACGATATCTAGCGGCATTCAAAACTGAAATTGCCCACCGCGCCGCGCTGTCTAAAGGCCGGTCGGTCAGCTCGATTTTTTTCGGCGGAGGCACGCCAAGCTTGATGAAACCGCAAACTGTGCAGGGCATTCTCGATACCATCGGTTCGCACTGGAGCGTTGAAAACACAGCGGAAATCACGCTGGAAGCCAACCCGACCTCGGTTGAAGCCGAGCGCTTTCGCGGCTATCGCGCTG
>JANXSV010000160.1 GCA_025356505.1 Methylovirgula sp. | reverse complement strand
GCGGACGGGTTGATTGCCGTTGCGGCGGGCGCTGGCGGCCACGCCGGGACCTTGAACCCGATTGCGCTTGTTCAGGACATCAGAGCCTGGTTTGACGGGCTGCTGGTTTTGTCAGGCTCGATTGCAACAGGGCGCGCCATTTTGGCCGCACAGGCAATGGGGGCTGATCTGGCCTATATAGGCTCAGCCTTTATTGCGACTGCCGAGGCCAATGCGCAGCAAGCCTATAAGGAGATGATCGTTGCTTCGGCTGCCTCCGATATTGTGTACTCAAATCTGTTCACCGGAATTTCAGGCAACTATCTGCGCGGTTCCATTGAAAAAGCAGGGCTCGATCCAGACCACCTCGATCAGGCAGACGCTTCAAAAATGGATTTTGCCAAAGCAACCAGCAGCGCCAAAGCTTGGAAAGAAATCTGGGGTTCAGGTCAGGGTATCGGCGCAATCCATGAGATTGTCCCGGTGGCAAAGCTGGTTGAGCGATTGGGGCGCGAATATTCTGCCGTAAAGGAAGCCTTGCTTACAAAGTCGTAATGCGCGCGGTGTGAAGATGTTTTTAAGGTTAGAGAGGTAAAATCCGAATATTATTTGTTTAGCGCTTAGCATAATTAGGCTTGGCGCCAGATTTTTACGTCCGGATTTCCATGCCACTCATTGCCCTGATTGACGATCGTCAAACCAACCGCAACATTTTCAGCCATCTGGCCGCTACCTTTGTTGAAAAATATGAGATTGTGACATTCGCGGATGCTTCGGCGGCGCTCGAAGCCTTCGCGGAACGCGTGCCGGACTTGGTCGTCAGCGATTATAATATGCCGGGCCTTAACGGAGCAGAGTTCACGCGCGCCTTCCGGCAACTGCCCAAATGCGCGGATGTGCCGGTGATTGTCATCACGGTTCACGGCGACCGCGCCCGCAAACTTTTGGCGCTTGAGGCAGGCGCAACGGATTTTTTGAGTTCTCCGGTTGACCCGGTGGAGTTTGTCACCCGCGGACGAAACTTGCTCAAATTGCGGCTGAGCCAATTGCAGTTGGAAAAGCGGACGCAGCGGCTATTGGGAAGTTTGGCTTCCACAAAAGCATCAAAGCTGTTTGCAGAACGCGACTCGGGCGGCAGGCTGATGCAGGTGATAGATTCTCTGCCTATGTTGATCAGCGCAGTGGATAGAAACGGCGTTATCCTGTTTTCGAATGCCCTGTCAAAAACGTTCAAGCCGATTTCGCCGCCGCCAAAATGGAAATCGCCAAGGGAGCAGATTTCATCGCAACCGCAAGCTTTGCCCTTCGAAGCGGCATATCTCGACCAATTTGGCCGTGAGCGCCTCTTCCTGATGCATGAATCTCCATTGCGCGGCAGTGACGCGCAAATCACTGGAACGTTGACTATGGGTTTCGATGTAACGACGCCTGCCGTTCCAAGACCTCAAACGACGGCCTCAGAGTCATTGCCGCATGTCGATAAAGCGGGCTTGCTACGGCAGATGCATGTGTTTATGCGACGCGGACGAAGACCCGATCAGGAATTTGCGCTTTTGCTGGTGCGCGTCAACGGGCTGGCGGAAGTTAATCGCCTGCTCGGACATACGCGGGACGATCATTTTTTCCAGGTTCTGATGGAACGGCTCGGAGTTGTTCTAAGAGAGAGCGACGTGCTGGCGGTGATCGATGCGGACATGATCGCCATCTTGCAAAACCAGATCAATAATCTGCAAGATCCTCTGCTCCTGGCAAAGCGCGTGCAGGGTGTGGTGCGAGACGCCGGTGCCTTGGTGGACGATCAGGCCGGGACGGCGGCGGCCATCGGAGTTGCGCTGTTCCCGCTGCATGCAACGGCGCCCACTACCCTGTTTGAAGCCGCATTGACCGCTCTGCAACAGGCGCAGAGCGATTTGAGTATTGGCTTCGCAGATCCGCAACCCCAGAGCGAAGTCGCCTGAGCCCAAAGCTCAATACGTCTGGGTTACCGGAACAACCCGCCAAAACGTGACTTTTTTACTGCTTCCGTTTCAGTGTTTTGCTCAAGCGGCGTGAAGGCGTTGCCTGGATCATCCGGCGCATTGGCCTGAGGGAAGATCACCGGTATCAGCGCTTTGGGGACTGGCTTCACCCACGGCTTTGTCAAGGAAGGCTGGGCAGCAGGCGGTGTCACATCGATGCGGGCGGGCTCGGCAATGATTTCTGGAGCAGGTTCCACCACATAAGCGGCCAGACGCTCAACTGGACGCTGCCATTGAAAGGCATCAAGCTTGCCGGAGACGGGAGACACCGGTTGCCAAACATCTGAAACCATTCCATCGGCGATCCAGGCCTCGTCGCGCGGCGCGCGGGCGGCACGGGCTAGCCAATCTCGCGCGCGGCTTCCGGCGCTGCCTTGCGCCTCTTCAAGCGCGGCCATGGCCAGACATATTTTGACGCTTGGTCGCGCCGCACCTTCAAGACCCGCAACGGGCTCCAACACTGCGCAGGCGCGCTCAATGTTCCGCGCCTCTGTCGCTGCTCCGGCCACGGCCAATCTTGCGTAAAGTGAGTTCGGCGTCATTTTCAGCAAAGCTTCTGCGCGCGAAAGGCGCTCGGAGGCTTTGTCCCCCTGGCGCAAGTTGACATAAGCAGAGGCAAGATCAGGGTGCTGCACCTTTGGCCAAATGGACTCGATCAACTTTTTGGCGCGGCGTGTATCGCCGTTGCGAATGAGCAAGTTGGCGGCAAGGGTATTTGCGGGAACCAGAAGCGGGCTCAGACTCACCGCCTCTCTGGCCTGAACCAAGGCCCCATCCGGATTTGAGGCCTCCTGCTGCAAGGCAATCGCGGTTTTGAGTACGGCGCGCTGGCGGTTGGCGGTTGCCTTGTCGATTAGCTTTGCAGCCGCGCTCCGCTCCACTCCAGCAAGCGCCTCGGCCCAGTTTTCATGCGCGGCATGATGCTCTAGAACCGCATCACCGGCCCAAGCCGCCGCGGTGAGCTTCTGGGCTTCGAGCGCATGGGCATGCGCCGCCACATGATCTCCGCGGCGGCGAGCTTCCACATGTAAGCCGCGCAACCCCAGAACACGGGTTTCGGGATGCTCGGCCATTTCAGAAAATGCATTTTCAGCTGCGGGCCTGTCGCCTGCAAGTTGGGCAGACTGAGCCTTTAGCAGCAGCGCCAGCGGCGCGCCTTTAAGGTGACGTTCGGCCTCCTTGGCGGCGCTGCGAGCGGTTTTATGATCTCCCGCGCCAAGCGCGATCATGCCGCGCGAGACTGCGGCATAGCCTTTGGCCCGGCGGCGCGCCCCGGACGCGATGGTCAAGAGCGATGGAATACGGAAAATGAAGCGGATGAGATTCCACAAAAAGCTGAACGCCACCAGCGTGAATGCGGCGACACAGGCACCTGTCAGCAAAGACGTCTCGATATGGGTTGAACCCCAATTAATAGAAATATCGCCTGGCTGATCGGCAAGCTGACCAATGCCGAAAGCGAGGCCACCCAAAATTGCCAGCAAAATTATCAAACGCAACATGGACTGGCCTCAATTTTTCGGTATGGTGAGATTAGCGAGCGCGTCGTTCCACAGGCCCTGAAGTGCGGCTTCGGCGGCGGCGCGCGCCGCGGCCTTTTCAGCCCAGGGTTTTGTGGCCGAGAGCAGCGGTTCGGGCAGCTTAGCCTGCAAAGCCACAGCATCACTCACAGCCCCTTTGGCAAGCAGGGTGCTTATGGGCGCCACCGAGGCAACCTCCGGCGCGTCCTTACTGCGGATTTTCACGAGGTTGGCAGCGCCAGCGCTCAGCCTGTCCCAATAGGATTTCGGTGGCCCGGCAGCGTCCTGGGAAGTCGCGGACTTTTCCGACGCTTTGGCTAGATTGTTCAGCTCCGCGCCAAGAGCAGCGTTGTTCGGAAGGCCGGAAGCGGCAAAGGGCTTGATCGTATCAAGCTTTGCTTTGTCAGCGCCCAAAGCTTCAGCGGCGGCAAATTCGGCGGCAAAGGGCGCGCCGCGCGCTGCAGTGAGGTTAAGCGCCTGTATGGCAACGGCGAGGTTGGCAGACACATCCTGCTTGGATGACGCAGCTGACTGCTCCATGATAATACGGTTTTCGGCCTTTGTAGCTGTCTGCACCGTTTCGAGCTTGGCCAGGCGCGCCTCGATTCCCGATACATCTGGAGCTGGCGCAGCATCTTTAGCAGGCGGCAGCTCGGCTGACTTGCCTTCCAGCGCCTTTAGTCTTGCATCAAGGGCGGCGAGTGGCTCCTGCAGCGCAGCGAGGGATTTGGGCGATGTTTCAGACGTCTTGACGGAGGCCTGAAGCGCGGCAACCTGCTGTTTTAGACCGTCATCGGGCAAAAGCTGCGGGAGCAGTTTGGGCGCGGCCAGAAACACGCCTGACGCGACTATTGCGCCCACGAGCCCGCCTAGGCCAGCGGCTTTGCCATAGGCAGGTTTAACCACGACGGGA
>JANXSV010000137.1 GCA_025356505.1 Methylovirgula sp. | reverse complement strand
TGGATGGCGCGACGGGCACGCGAGCAAAGAATCCTTGAAGAAAAGATTGCCGAGCAGGCGCAAGAATTGGCGCGCATCAACCAGGATCTTGAGTTTTCCAATACGCAGCTCAAGCAATTCTCTGCTGTTGCGGCGCATGATCTGCAATCGCCTTTGCGCCAGATCGCCGCTTTTGCGCGGCTTTTGTTGGAGCGTCCCGCTGTCCGGGTTGACCGTGTAGCTGCCGATTATATCACCACGATGGATGCGAGCTTGCGCCGAATGCAGAAAATGGTGGCAAGTCTGCTGCATTATGCGCGGCTATCTGCACGCACTTACGATTTCGCCGATGTTGATATGATGCAGGTTATTGATGAGGCGCGCCAAAACCTGAGCGGTTTGATTGAGGAAAGTGGCGCTCAAATCAAAATAGAGCCATTGCCACGCGCATTTGGAGATAGTGTTTTGCTCGCGCAAGTCTGGCAGAACCTCATTGCGAATGCGTTGCAACATTGTGCTGAAGCTCCGCCGCAGCTGGTGATCTGCGCGCGTCCAGTGCCCGGATTTATCGAATACGCGCTTAGCGACAACGGCGTTGGTATTGATCGCGAGAAAGGCGATGCCCTTTTTGAGATGTTTCGGCGCGGCGAAACGGCCGCCCCCGGTGGAAGCGGCATCGGCCTCTCTTTGTGCCTTCGCATCATTGAGATCCATTGCGGCAAGATCTGGTTCGACGCCGGTTATAGCCCGGGCACGCGAATTTGCTTCACAGTGCCGCTGCCTATCGCCAGCAATAGACCTGTGCACGCTGCACACTAATTTGGATTTTGATCAGTTCAACATATAGGGAAACAGCACTTCAACCGTGATATTGCGGGCATCGTCAGTCCCTGCGGTGAAAGAAAACTGCCTCGGTGCGAGATATTGGTCGAAGAACTGCGGTAACGCCAGTTCCTTCCAGTTTCGGGGCGGCGGCATTGGAGCTCCAACCACCACACTGGCGCGGCCTGACTTGAGGCTAAGCGTAATGGTTAAGCCCATTTCGGGCGGAGCCGCGGAGGAAATCGCATAAAGTTGCTCCATGAGGAGCAGGACAGTGGTGACCGCGTCACATTTGGCGCGAATGGCAGTGGCAGGTGCATCCAGCTGCCACGTCTGGCTGATTCTAGCCATGACCGGCGTCATGGCAGCAATAGCATGCGCTATCAGGTCGGCAACATCGTGATAGTCCGTGGCGATTTTTGATCCTGCCTCAAAATTTTGGTACAGGTTGGCTTGCCACTCAAGCCGCAGCAGCGACACTTCCTGCCTAAGTGTTTCCAGGGTGTTCATTGGGGCCGTGTTTGAGCCGTGAAGAGAAGCGTCGAGGTCAGGACGATGGTGCGCGTAAAATGTGTGCATGTCGTCCATGACTTTGACCAACTTACCCGCGATTTCGCCGGAGGCCGCATTGTACCCCGGCTTTGGCACTGCTGTTCGCGGCAGCCGGACGTGGTTCGGGCTATCATCGAACAGCATGGTATCAATTGCGGAGGCCAGAGTTGTAACGCTGAGCTCGTCTTTGCCCAGCACATAACATGCCCCGGAAGCGACGCTCACTTGTAACATATGTTCGTTGGTCATGTGGCTGAGAATTATCACGGGCAGGGCATCGTCTGCACCGCGCAGGTCCTGCAATAGCGGCAGGCTGGTGTGGGTGCGCAGCCAGAAATCAAAGATGCACAAATCATATTGTCTAGATTGAAGCCTCTGCCGTGCCTCGGAGGTGGATTTTACCCAGTCAATTTCAATCTGGGCATTTGGAATCGCACCAGCGTAAATCTTTACGAGCTTGGCGTCGGTTTCATCATCCTCGATGAGCAGAATTTTGATCATATCTTCGCTGATGAAGGCTGTCTGTGGATAAATATCTGTCATTCGCTCGCATCAAATCTCGTTGGTAAAAATTAGTCTGGTTCTTCGATCAACTGCGATGTGCAGAACACTTCTATAAAGTAATTCATCTATTTAGTCACTGTGGCGTCGTGTAGATTGAGGCCAAAATTCTGACCAATTGCTGCAAATAAACACAGTTTCGGTGTCTGCGGTAAAGTTCCATGCGCCTATTTGCACGGATGCGGTGCTTTTTTATGATTTTTTCAATTGACAGATTTTATGTTGGTGGGTAGAAGGGGTGCATGAACGGCGGCGCTGCTGAAGACATTCAGCGGACGGCGCGGTTTTGCTCCTTCGGAGTGCTGAATTGGACGTTTTTTGCTGGTAATTTGGCGATTGTCTATTGGTGCTCTGGTTGCAGGCTTAGGGTGTTTTTGCTGGATATGTTTGTCTTGGCCATGTGCCTTGTGAGCTGTTTGGTTTTACTGAAGTCTGGTCCGCAGTAACGGTTATGGCTTTGAAGGGCTCTTATGGGCTTGAATGGCTGTTTTTGTTGCTTTGGTTTGATGGTCTTGTTTTGCATTTGCCGAGTGCGGGTGTTTTGCGGGATTTTGGTGTGAAACCTTTATGATGTTGAGGCCTTTGCGATTGCGAAGGTTTTGGGATTTGGAAA
>JANXSV010000136.1 GCA_025356505.1 Methylovirgula sp. | reverse complement strand
CTCGGCCGCCCCGCAGCAATGCTGGCGCCCACGCCAATGGCCCGAATCCAAATCGCCCGGCGACTCCCCATAGCCGCCAAGGCTTTAACGCCAACCGTAACCGCCCGGTACAGGGCCGGTAACCCCGCATAATGACCCTGTTTGAATGTCTGCTTTTGCTGATTGCAGGCACATGTGCCGGGGCCATTAATGCTGTGGCTGGCGGAGGAACTTTCTTCACCTTCGCCGCCCTCACCGCAATAGGGCTGACCCCGCTGGCTGCCAATGCCACCAGCGCGGTTGGGCTGGCGCTCGCTAATCTGGCCTCTGTGTTTGGTTATCTTCCCGAAGTTAGGGCGCATTACCGGCGCTATCTCGGGCTTTCGATTCTCGGAGCAATCGGCGGTGGATTGGGGGCAATTTTGCTCACTCAGACGTCGCCGGATGGCTTTAAAGCCCTCGTTCCGTATTTTCTGGGTGTGGCTACGGTGCTTTTTGCTGCCGCTCCCGCCATCCGCCGGATGTCAAACCGCGCCACTCTCAGCCCGCTTGTCGTGCGCATTATGGAAACATGCGTTTCGATTTACGGCGGTTATTTCGGCGCCGGAATGGGCGTTATGATGTTGGCCTCGCTCTCCATCAGCGAGCGTGATGATTTTCATTTTATCAACGCAGCCAAGAACGTCTGGAGTTTTTTCATTCAGACCTTTTCTGTGCTTCTGTTCATCATCTGGGGCCTCGCGGCCTGGAAACCTGCGCTCGTAATCATGGTCGCGTCCAGCCTCAGCGGTTATTTTGGCGTTGCGCTGGCACGTCGTATTTCGCAAAGCCTGATCAGGATTGTGGTAATTATTGCGGGTGTGGCACTGACATTGCGCTTCCTGCTGTTTTAAAAACCCTCTTGCCAGCGTGCATATTCTGGCCCTAAAATCTGTGCATGGTCGAGACAGTCATCACCATCCGTCGTGCCAGACTTAGCGATGCACAAGACATTGCCGAGGTTCATGACGCTGCGTGGCGTGAGGCATATCTGGGGATCATTCCAGGCAGCGAGCTTGAAAAAATGATCCAGCGCCGGGGTGCACGCTGGTGGCGCTCCGCCATCGAACGCGGCTCCCGCCTGTGTGTTCTCGATTTTGATGAAGTTATCGGCGGCTATGTTTCCTACGGCAGAAACCGCTTGCCGCACATGGCGCAGCGCGGCGAAATTTTTGAACTTTATCTCGCTCCAGAGTTTCAGGGGCTGGGGTTTGGACGCAGGCTTTTTGAAGCTGCGCGCCATGATTTGCAACAAAACGGGTTGGATGCTTTTGTCGTGTGGGCGCTTAGCGATAATGCGCGCGCTGTCGACTTTTACAAACATCTGGGCGGTAGATATGTCCGCCAGGCAGAAGAGCGCTTCGGCAAAGAGCTGCTGCCGCGCAGTGCTTTTGCATTTGGCGAGTAGCGCTTTCAAGAGTTCGCTGCAAGAGTTCGTTGCAAGAGTTCGCTGCAAGAGTTCACTGCAAGAGTTCACTGCAAGAGTCCGTTCTAAACTTCCTTACAAGACTTCCTTAACAGCCTGTCATCTAAGACCAAAGACATCAGCACCAGCAGCTTGCCTTGAGGCCGCGTGGCTGTTTAATAGGCTTGAGGCATCGGGAGAGTCGCATGAATCTGGACGCAGTATCGATTGGGAAAAATCCGCCTGAAGAAGTCAATGTCGTGATTGAAGTACCGATCGGCGGCGAACCCATAAAATATGAAATGGACAAGGCGTCAGGCGCGCTGATGGTGGACCGGTTTCTCTACACCTCGATGCGCTATCCGGGAAATTATGGCTTTATTCCGCACACGCTCTCCGATGACGGTGATCCTTGTGACGTGATCGTGGCGAACACCCGTGCGATCGTCCCCGGCGCTATTATGAGCTGCCGCATTGTCGGCGTCCTGATGATGGAAGACGAAGCTGGCGGCGATGAAAAACTCATCGCAGTCCCATCTTCAAAGCTCACCAAACGCTATGATGGTGTGAAGAATTACACCGATTTGCCTGAGATCACCCTGAAACAAATCGAGCATTTCTTTGAGCACTATAAGGATCTGGAACCCAACAAATGGGTCAAGATTTCCGGCTGGCGTGATGCCGATTTTGCCAAGCAGAAAGTTCTGGAAGGCATTGAGCGGGCAAAAAAAGAAAAGAAGGCGTAAGCCGCTTCTCCCTCAAGCGCCATTCATCACAAAAGCCCGCGCATAGTCGCTATGGCGGGCTTTTTTAACCAGCCATAGCATCGGCAATTGCCAAAACCCGGCGCGCCATATCCGCGTGGAGACGCTCGACCATGCGCCCGCCCAGCTGCACCGCGCCCTTATCAGCGTTTTCGGCCAATTCAAAAACCCCGATGACTTCCCGTGCCTGCGCAACTTCATCGCTGCTTGGTGCAAAAATACGATTGCACAGCGTCAGCTGGCTTGGATGGATGAGGGTTTTGCCGTCGAAACCAAAATCCCGACCCTGCACGCACTCGGCCTCAAAGCCGGCGACATCATCCAGAGTATTGTAAACCCCGTCCAGAATATCGAGCCCGTAGGCCCGCGCCGCCGCAAGGCAGGTTTGCAGCCATGGCACCATGGCTGCCCGCCCGGGAAGCAGCCGCGCCCGCGTTTCCTTGGCCAGATCATTTGTGCCCAAGATAAACGCACTCAGGCGCGTTGCCGGATCGACTGACGTGGCGGCGATGGCACCAGCGTTCAACATTGCTAGTGGCGTTTCCATCATAGCCCAGATTTTCAAAGCTTCCGGCGCTCCCGCCTCACGAAGATGCCTGGCAAAAATAACAACGTCACCCGGCGTGGATACTTTCGGCACCAGCACAGCATCAGCCCCGCTATGCGCCACGGCGGCAATATCGGCTTGCCCCCATTGCGAGTCCGGGGCATTCACCCGGATGATGACTTCCCGGCGGCCATAACCGCCCGCCTGCACCGCCGCCACCACTTGAGCGCGCGCTTGCGCCTTCATTTCAGGCGCGACCGAATCTTCAAGGTCGAGCACAACAACGTCAACAGCCAGCGTCCGGGCCTTATCGATTGCCCGTATGTTCGAGCCAGGCATATACAGCGCAGATCGGCGCGGACGAATGACCATAACTTAATCCTTCACTTATTTTGCATTGCAACATAAAATCATTTGTGTCGCAATACTATCGTAAATAGGTCGAAGGTTGGTTGTCTTCGCGTCCAGCTTGGAGAATAGTAGCTCATGTCCGAAATTGCTTCCCTGCC
>JANXSV010000072.1 GCA_025356505.1 Methylovirgula sp. | reverse complement strand
TGGATGGTTCGAGGTGCTCGCCCTCCTGTGGTCTGGCCAAGATCACCTTCTTCAGCGAGGCCCAATGAGAAAAGAGTTGTCAAACGGGCGGAAACGATGGCGCGACCCAGACCCGTCAGCCGCTCGATTTCGAGACGGGTGTCGGCATCTGCTTCACGCAAGATGCTGAGTATGAGAGCCAGCGACGAACGCTCGGCATCGGCACGCCGGGGACGGCTTGAATTGGTGACCTCGCGCGGCCTATCCACAGATTCAATCGCCAAGCTCGTCTCAGAAGACATTTCGGGGTCTCGTTTCACCGGATTTGATTTTGGTAAAATTTTGTTCAGAATCAACGAAATTGTCAACTGCGAACGAGGATTCCTGAGCGTTTGAGAACCCTAATCTGCTAAAGTAAACCAAAAAAAATTATAAGGTTGTATACTTATGTATTTTTTGTATTGACTTATGTTTTTTCAAATTCTAAGAAAAGGTAAGAAATAACAATATAAATAGGGAGAGAAGCGTGACCAAGACTCTAAATGTAGCGATGATTGGCGGGGGCTTTATGGGCAAGGCCCACGCTATGGCCTATGCGGCGATGCCGATGTTCTTCTGGCCAGCCCCAGCAATTCCGCACCGCAAGGTCTTGGTCGACCTGAATGCTGAAATGGCTAAACAGGGCGCCGCGCGGTACGGTTTTGAGGAAAGCAGTTCAGACTGGAAAGCAACAATCGCCCGCAAAGATGTCGACGTCATCGACATTGTCACTCCAAATGACAGCCATGCGGAAATCGCTATAGCCGCTTTGAAAGCCGGCAAGCACGTGATCTGTGAAAAGCCATTGGCGCGCACCGGCGCTGAGGCAAAGACCATGCTCGAAGCGGCGCAGAAATCTGGTGTTATTCACATGGTGGCTTTTAATTATCGCCGCACGCCGGGTGTCGCATTTGCCAAAAAGCTGATTGAAGAAGGTCGCATCGGAAAAATATTAAATTTCCGCGGCACCTATTTGCAGGATTGGTCAGCGGATCCGAGTGGCCCTCTGTCGTGGCGTTTTCAGAAGAATATTGCTGGCTCTGGCACCGTGGGTGACATTGGCACCCACGTCCTCGATTTTGCCCGGTATCTGGTGGGTGAGGTCAGTGCCGTCAATGCTATCGTGAAGACCTATATTCCAGAACGTCCGTTGCACACAGGTGGCCTAGATAAACTCGGTGCTTCCGACAAATCTATGGCAGGCCCTATGGGTGTTGTCGACGTTGACGATGAAATGATTACTCTACTTAAATTTCAGAACGGCGCAGTCGGTTCTATAGAAGCCTCGCGCAATGCGCATGGTCGTAATAATTTTCTCACCTTCGAAATTCATGGCACCAAAGGTTCCATCGCTTTCAACTATGAGCGCATGGACGAACTGCAGGTAATGTTTGCTGATGATCCGGCAGAAACGCGCGGCTTCCGCACCATCTACACGGGTCCGAACCACCCGTATGGCCAAGGCCTTTGGCCGATCCCGGCGTTGGGCATCGGTTATGGCGAGACCAAGATCATTGAATGTTATGATTTTTTCTCAGCTATAATCAGCGGCAAACAGCCGTCACCGAACTTTGAAGACGGATACAAAATATCCGCCATTGCTGACGCGATTCTTGAATCTGGTGCTAGTGAGCGCTGGGTCAATGTCGCTAACTGAGGGGCAGCACCATGACCAACAAATTAGCTTATCATGCCAATTGCTGGGGGCTGCTCGGAGGCGACGCCGTTGGTGTTACTTCGATCACCCAGCTCACCTATCGCACCTTTGGTGACATGGAAAAAGCGATCAACGACATTGCTGCTGCAGGTTATGAGGGCACGGAACTTTTCGATGCGAATCTGTTGGATTATGCTGCCGGTAATTTTAAAGGCCTGAAATCAATTCTTAAACATGCTGGCATCAAACTTGTTGCTGCATACTCAGGTGCCAACTTCATCTTCGATGATATTCTCCCCGAAGAGCTTGCCAAATTGGAGCGCGCGGCCGCAGCCGCGGCCGAATGTGGGGCCGAGCATTTCGTGGTTGGCGGTGGTGCTAAACGCGCCAAGGGCACCAAACCTGACGATATCAAAAAGCTCGGGGCGGCACTCGAAAAAGTAGTTGAGATCGCGAAGAATAATGGGCTGAACGCACATTATCATCCACATCTGTCGACGATTGTTGAAGGCCCCGAGGAGGTGCGTAAAGTCTTCAAGGAAACCTCAATCGATTTCTGTCCAG
>JANXSV010000034.1 GCA_025356505.1 Methylovirgula sp. | reverse complement strand
GGATGATTTATTTTAAAAACTTTACATTGGAAGTTAACACATTCCATACACAATCAGGCATTTTGATCATAACCATCTCAAGCATTGTCACATCTCCTAATGCGCGATGAGATTGAACACTTGTTGGTCCAGCTAATTTTTGTAAAGCTAAAGATGAACCACGAGGAAGAATGTTGGCACTCTTGATTGCTGCATATGAATCTGCAAATCCTATCCACGAGGGAACTGTCACACCGTTGCGTTTGCACTCATTTTCCCATATTGGCATATCAAACTTAAATCCATTGTGTGCCATTAGAAACACATAATCATAGTTGCTTGCATTCTTCCACTCTAAAAGCTTTGCATGAACACGGTTTGCTACAGATGCAAAGGTGGGTGCAGTTCGTAACGTCTCGGTTGTTAATTTATGCACAGCAGACGCCGCAACGGGAACATTCGTGCCAACAACGGTTGCCGGCGCAGCTTCTACCTCGACACCTGAGGGCAATCAGGCTCTTGAGCAACTTGCCGCTGTATCGCGTCCAAAATCTGACGCCTACAAGATTGGCCCTCAGGATTTTCTGGACATCAACGTGTTTTCAGTGCCTGCCCTGTCACGCCAAACTCAGGTTTCAGGTGATGGTACGATCAACATGCCGCTGCTTGGTGAGATTCAGGCGGCCGGGAAAACGTCCCAACAGCTAGAGCGTGAGCTTATAGCGAAATTAGGCGCTCGCTATCTGCAGAATCCACAAGTGGCTATCAGCATTAAAGAATATAACAGTCAGCGCTACACGGTTGAAGGTGCAGTCAAGAAACCGGGTATATTTCAGATAAAATCCCATACGACTCTGCTTCAAAGCATTTCAGCTGCGGAGGGCCTCGATAAAGATACCGCATCGTCTTCAGTGGTAATTTTTAGACAGCAGGGCGGTCAGCGGCTTGCGGCTCGATTCGACCTTGATGCTGTGAGGGGCGGAACATCGCCTGACCCGGATATCGTAGAGGGGGATGTCGTGGTAGTCGGTACTTCTGCGAGCAAAACAGCATTCCAAAACGTAGTAAAGCTTCTGCCAGTTGCTTCGCTGTTTAAACCATTTTGAGCTTGACGGTGATTGGCCCGCGATGAACGACCAAACTGAAGCAAAACTCCCCATAAGTAATGAAAATCATTCGGCCGTTGTTCGTGCAGATTCCTCGGCAAACGCTGTCATGGAAAACGGAAACTATCCCGGATACGCAGATCGCGAGTTGGCCGACGGCGATTCAGGTTTTTCGGAATTTTTATGGGTCATTCAGAAGAGATTGCCTCTGGTGCTGGCGATCGCGGTCGGGTTCCTTTTGATGGGAATCATCGCGACACTATTGACGACAAAGCGCTACACGGCCGTTGAGACCCTCCAAATCGATAGAAATGCTGCAAAAATTGTCGAAGGCGGTAATATTTCTCCTGTCGACACGACTGACACCGAATTTATGAAAACTCAGTACGAGGTGCTGCAAAGTCGTTCGATTGCAACGCGGGTCGTGTCTAAGCTGCAGTTGGCTCAAGATGCATCATTTATAAAAAGCGATGGGATTTTTCAAAAGCTGGGCAGGTTGTTTGGTTCCAAAGTGACAACGGAAGCGGACGAGGCCGAGAAAAATCGCAGAGCGGTAGACGTCGTGCTGCAAGATCGGACTGTGAAGCCCGTCTTCGGTTCGCGCCTCGTTGAAATTGGATTTACCGATACCGATCCGGCGCGGGCGCAACGAATTGCGCAGGAGCTTTCCGAGGCATTCATCAACGCCACTCTAGACAAGCGGTTTGAGGCCAACTCCTACGCCAAGTCGTTCCTTGAAGACCAGCTGAAACAACTTCAGACCAAACTTCAGGAATCCGAAAACGCGCGGATAGCTTATGGTGAGAAAGAACAGATTGTCGGCACCAATGACAAATCTTCCATTGCAGAGGAAAACCTCTCGGCTGCAAATATTGCTCTGGGCAAAGTCATATCGGAGCGTATCGCGGCCGAACAAAACTATCGTCAGGCCGCAAAGGGAGATGTTACCTCGTTGAAAGAAGTTCTGGCGAGCAAGGTCATAGAAGATCTGCGCACCACGCGGAGCAAATTACTGACCGATTATCAAGATAAACGCCTGCTCTTTAAGGCAGATTATCCAGAGATGAAGCAATTGGCGAGCCAGATTACTGAGGTCGATAAACGTATTCAGTTCGAAGCCGGCAAAATAAGCGCGTCCCTGAAATCTAGCTATGAGTCAGCTTTAGCTCAAGAAGTAGAGATGCAGAAGCGAGTAGAAAGCCTTAAGGCCGACGTCCTCGATCTGCAAAAGCGCAGTATTATTTATAATGGTCTGAAGCGCGAAGCAGACGTCAACAGGTCACTTTATGACAGCCTTCTACAGCGATTTAAGGAAGTTGGCATTGCGGGCGGCGTGGGCGCAAACAACATCTTCGTTGTGGACAAAGCTGAGCTTCCGATAGCGCCGTCGTCCCCACGAACAGTGCTCAATATGCTTTTGGCGCTGTTTCTCGGCGTCGTTGTGGGTGTCGCAGTTGCCTTTGTGCTTGAGTGGATGGACGATTCCATTCATTCCGCCGAGGACTTGGAAAAGCTTAGCGGCTTGAGTACTTTGGGTGTCATCCCAAGCCTCAAAGGAAACGGCAACCCTGATGACGACTTGGCCATCATGACATCGGCCATGAGCGAAGCCTATCGCTCCTTGTGTACGTCTTTGTATTTCGTTGGGGAGTCCGGTCTTCCAAAAATGCTGTTTCTAACGAGTTCGGGACCAAGCGAAGGTAAGACAACATCGGCTATTGCCATTGCCAAACACTTTGCGTCGATTGATTTGAAAGTGCTCCTGATTGACGGCGACCTTAGAAAGGCATCGGTACACTCCCGGCTTAACCTGAGCAATTCTGTCGGCTTCACCAATTTTCTGGTTGGAGCATGTACAGCGCCTGAAGCGTTTCAGCACACGTCTGTACCAAATCTTACTTTCATGTCGTCCGGCCCCTTACCGCCCAATGCGGCACAGCTATTGGCGAGCCCGCGCGTGCTTTCGCTGCTTTCGACCAGTTCGCATGTCTTTGACCTTATCGTTATCGATGGTGCCCCGATAATGGGGCTCGCGGATGCGCTACTGCTGGCCAATGTCGCGACGGCTACTATTTTCATTGCAGCGGCTGAGCAAAGACGTAAGCAAGAGATTCGTGCAGCAATCCGACGTTTGCGTTTCAGTCGCGCCTTCGTCATTGGTGCAGTTTTGACCAAACATAAGACTAAGCGTGCGGGTTATGGGGCATCGTATGGCTACGGCACGGAGTATGGCGGGGTAGAAACCGTGCAACTTGCGAAGGGTGGATCGTCCGCAGGTGCAGTTTCTGACCAGACGGTTTAACCTAACCATGCAATCAAAGGCTCTGTCTCTCGCGATAGATGGGTTTCAGGCTCCCTCCCGGATGCATGCACTTCGTCATAATGAATTGCCACACGATATAGAGTTTTTGTTGAGGCTTGTTTCGGGGGATGCGGAGGCGGAACGACAGGCCGTCGAAGGAACCGGACGGGCGCCCGCCTTCATTATTTCAGCATCAGAGTTTTTCATTGAACAGGTTTTGTTCGCTCCAGGGGCGGATGCTTATCGCGTTTTGGGAGCTTCCTCCAGCGTGGATATCCAAATTTTAAGGCGCAATATGGCCTTACTTTTTCGATGGTTACATCCGGACACCGCGCCTGTGCACCTCCGAGAAGCCGGCTTTTTACGCGTGTCTGCGGCTTGGAACCAAGTCAAAACTCCCGATAGGCGATCGCATTATGACGCCATGCAGGTGGAAGGTCGTCACAAACCGAGTTCTGCAGCGCACAAACACCGTTCCGCGGCAAAGCACGCGATTCCGAAGCGCTTGGCGCAGCAGCTTGCCCAGAACAAAGCGCGGTTGGAACGACCGAACAGGAAAAGGGTAGGGCTCATCAGCCGTGTGTTGCTCGCTTTGTTTAACCGGCAACCGGGATAGAATTATGCTGCGGTCAAATAGTGATGGAGGCTTCCGGTGATAGCAGCGACGTCAGGGAAACGTGTACCTCATCCGGCTGCGCGGCTCCTAGCTCCGTCGCTCATCTTTTTGTTTTTGGCTTTGCTATCGTTGGAAGTCGTCTGGTCTGGAATAGTCTCCTATTACGCAGTGGAAAACCCGGCTGACGCATTACGACTGGATCCCGCAAACGCTGCCGCAGTCATTAGTGTTGCTGACGAGGACAGACAGGGTGCGGTGTCCGAAGGGAAGACAATCGACAGCGAAGCGATGCGATCGCGCGTGGAAAAGGCGCTTGCCCGCGACCCGCTGAACGCCGCCGGGATTAGGTTGCTCGGGCAGCTAAGTGATGAGCCGACCGCAGAAAAGCTTATGGAACGTGCTGTCGATCTTTCCAAGCGTGAGGCAATCGCAATCGGCTGGCTTGCTGACCATAAAAGGGTTGCTCACGACTATGCATCTTCTATGGACTACGTTGACCTTTTGTTACGCGGACAGCCAAGTTTCGTGCCCGTTCTTGCGGATT
>JANXSV010000451.1 GCA_025356505.1 Methylovirgula sp. | reverse complement strand
CCCAACAGCTTCGATCGCGCTCCAGCGCCACCCAAGTTCCACGCCGAGATCATCAGTGAAAAATTGGTCCTGCGGCTTTTGCCGCTGGTGAAAGGCAAGAATGCGCATCTTTGCGACTTGCAGCGCATCAAGCGCAACTTTTGGGCTCGCAGCAATCGCTGTTTCGATCTCTTGCGGGGTGAAGCGTAGCTTCGCGGCGCTGAGCGTATGACGATCAAACTTTGCCGTAAATTCCAGCAGCGCGTCGTCGCCACGCGAAATGACTTCAGCGATTATGCCTTTGACAATCGTGTCGACATCTTCCGACACTTCACGCTTTTGCGACAGCAGAGCCGTGAAGGCAGTCTCAAAATCCCGGTCACCAAATTCAAGCCACTGCGGCAAAACATATCTCCTTAAAAGCAGGTGTTGTCTGAAGACTTTCTCAGACCTAAACGTCCGTACCAAGAGGCAGGCGAGTTTCACTGACACCGCGCCTCTCATAGTGCAACGTAACAAATCGGCGCAATCGCGTGACCTCAGGTACCAAACTCGGTTTCGCCCTTTGGAGTGACGGGCGGCCCGACGGGAACATCCCATCGGCGTTCCAGATCGCGCATTTGCGCATCGATACATTCAACCTCGAGGCGGATCGCACTACCGTTATTAAAACTGATCATCAATGAGCCCGACGGCGCTTGCGCAGGCTTGAAAGTGATGGCTGTCAATGTGATGGGCTCGAGTGTCCCACGCGTGATATTTTGCGTAGAAACGGCGGTGACATGGTCAAAATGTAGACCGCTTTCAACCCGTTGATGAACGTTTTCTACAGCGGCCTGCCAATCGTAGCGCGCCAAGACCATGACGAATCGCTTGTCCGTGGTGCTGAATGTCATGTCGGCAGGTCGAAGCTGCGCATCCTGCATGTGTGCGGACAGGACAGCGAGGTCTTCCGTATCGAAAGCCAGAAGTTTTACGGGTTCAGGGTTTTGTACCATGTCTTAGTATAACGCCGGTTTGGCATGCTTGCCACATCTAACACATCCGCAAGATGGCAAACATTTTCCAGCCACACAAACCCGCGCCACATAAACCCGCGACACACGAACTCGCGCTAGACGCAAAAAAGGGCCGAACAAGCCGGCCCCGATGGCGCTTAAATCAAATAAAGCTAGTGCACCGTGGGTGCCGCGTTTGATGCCCGCAGTCGCTCAATCTCGTCTTTCAGCAGTAATTTTTTGCGTTTCAATTCCGCCAACTTCAACTCACTTGTTGCGGGGTGAATTTTTTCGCTTTGAATTTCCTTTTCGAGTGCCTGATGACGACGTTCCAGCTCCGATAGATGAGACTGCATAGACATGCATACGCTCCTTGGTTAGGTCTAAGAACGACAAAAATATGACATGGAACCAGAGTCGCGCCAATACACTTTTTGTGTCCACAGCCTCGTCATCTGGATGTGGTGGATTCATCCTAAACCAATTAAGTCCAATATGAGTGCCTCTCTCTGCTTTGCAGCCTGAAAGCAAACTGTTACAAAGTAAGAGCATATGGCGGAGCAACCTCATCGGGCGCATCCCCTTCCACGGCTCTGTTTATCTCGACGATTGGCCAGAAATAATGAGTGGACTCGACGATTTTCTTGATGATCGCACCCAGAATCAAGTCGCAATTGAGGGTCTGAAAGCCAAACATCGCAGTCTTGAGCTTGAGGTGGTACAGCTTGAAGCTGCCGCCCTGCCGGATAGGCTTTCCCTGCAACGCATTAAAAAGCAGAAACTTGTGATTAAAGACCGCTTGTCTTATCTGGAAGACAAACTGACGCCGGATATCACCGCCTGACCTATTGTGACGAGGAGACCTCGCCGTTTTGACCCAAAGTTCACCTGCCCCAGCCGCTGCGGCCGCACGGTTTCAAATTGCCATCATCATGGGGAGCCAGTCGGATTGGCCAACCATGCGCCATGCCGCCGATGTTTTGGCTGCGTTGGAGGTTGGCTTCGATGCGCTGATTGTCTCGGCGCATCGCACCCCTGACCGCATGGTGAAGTTTGCCAAGGGTGCGAAAGCGGAGGGGTTCCAAATCATCATCGCTGGTGCTGGCGGCGCGGCACATTTGCCCGGAATGGTCGCTAGCATGACGCCGCTCCCCGTGCTGGGGGTTCCCATCGAAAGCAAGGCTCTCTCAGGACTCGATTCACTCTATTCCATTGTGCAGATGCCGGGAGGTGTTCCGGTGGGCACTCTGGCCATTGGCAAAGCCGGGGCCATAAACGCCGCGCTCCTTGCCGCCAGTATCCTGGCTTTACATGACGAGCCTTTGGCGCTGCGGCTGCAAGCGTGGCGGGCAGCACAGACATCAACCGTGGCCGAGAGGCCGGAAGGCGTTTTATGAACGGTGTGAATGGGTCTTCGATTTCGCCCGGTGCAACGATAGGCATTCTGGGCGGGGGACAGCTTGGACGTATGCTCGCAATGGCAGCAGCGCAGCTGGGATTGAAAACGCATATTTATGCTCCGGAAGTCGATAGCCCCGCCTTTGACGTTGCGACACGTTTCACCCTCGGCCGTTATGACGATATGCAAGCGCTGCAGGCGTTCGCGGCGCAGGTTGACTGCGTGACTTATGAATTCGAGAACATTCCTGCAGAAACCGTCGCGGCGTTGGAGCATTTGCGCCCTGTCTACCCCGATCGTGCCGCTCTGACGACGTCTCAGGACCGTTTGAACGAGAAAAATTTCTTCAATGGTCTAGGCATCGCCACGGCACCGTTTGTGGACGTGGAAGATGCCGGAGCGCTGGCGCGTGCCGTGGCTCAAATCGGGCGTCCCGCAATTTTGAAAACTCGGCGCTTCGGCTACGATGGCAAAGGGCAGGCCGTTGTGCGCGAATCGGCAGATCTGGCGGCCGTGTACCGGTCTTTGGGCGGTCTACCCTGCATTCTCGAAGGCGTTGTCCGCTTCAGCCGCGAAATATCAGTCATCGCGGCGCGCAGTAACAATGGCCAATTTTCAGCTTATGATGTCGCGGAAAATATACACAGCCATCACATTCTCGCCAAAACCATCGTTCCGGCTCATATTTCGACAGGGACTGCGGCACGCGCTTTGGACATCGCCGCGCAGATCGCCACGGCACTCAACTATGTGGGTGTCTTTGCCGTGGAAATGTTTGTGGCGGAAGATGCCGAAGGAACGGAGCGGTTGATTGTCAATGAAATGGTGCCGCGGGTGCACAATTCCGGACATTGGACGCTGGACGGCGCAGTTACGTCCCAGTTCGAACAGCATATTCGCGCGATCTGTGGCTGGCCTCTGGGTTCGACACGGCGACATGGACGCATTGAAATGCAAAATCTGATCGGCGTCGAGGCTGAGGCGTGGCACGATATCATGTCCGAGGCGCGCGCGTCCGTGCGGCTCTATGGCAAGCAAGAGATGCGTCCGGGACGGAAGATGGGGCACGTGACTCGGGTTTTTGAGGAAAACTGATGGGTGCCGCCGTCAAATTTCTGTCAAATGTCTGGACATAGACCCGTGTCTCTGCTAACCGGTCTGGCAACGGAAGAGCGCGCCGTATGCGCTTTCGATTTTCTTTATTGAAATCGGTATTTTTGACCCAGATGCCTTCCCCGTGCGGGGTGAGCATAGAATAGGATTTTGTGCGTGCAAGTTCTCGTCCGCGACAACAATGTTGATCAAGCCCTCAAGGCCCTGAAGAAAAAGATGCAGCGCGAAGGTATCTTCCGCGAAATGAAGCTGCGCGACCATTACGAAAAGCCATCTGAGAAGAAGGCCCGTGAAAAGGCTGAAGCTGTTCGCCGCGCCCGCAAACTCACCCGTAAGAAGCTGCAGCGCGAAGGTCTGTTGCCCTCGAAGCCAAAGGTCGAAATGACCCGCGGGCCGCGCACAGCTTAATCTGACGCTTCGCCTCGGGCGGAATGAAATCAAACGCCCCGGGCCCGCCCGCCGGGCGTTTTATTTTTGATCCGGCGTCCGGGAACAAGCGCCTGGCATTTGAGCGCGTCAACAAACGTAAATTTCGTGAAGCGCCGGGCAACGCCGTTACCCCTGTCTTGGTTTGATTGCAGCCATGCGGCGGGGAACACTTGTTTCACATCGGCGTTTATGTATAGAACAGCGTAGGGGTGTTGTGTGCCCATGGTGAAATGCCGTGGCATTATCGGATAAAGCAGGTTGCTCATGGCGCGAAAGCATTTTTCCTTAATTCCGGCAAGTTTGCTCATCGGATTGGGTCTG
>JANXSV010000442.1 GCA_025356505.1 Methylovirgula sp. | reverse complement strand
TTGAAGTCTTTAATCTATCGAAAGCATGCTTTTCGAAAAGCGACGTGCCAGAACAGCTCAAATGTATTCAAGGCGGATTGGCTGCGCTTGATGAAACGGTGTCGACAAAACAAGCGGAAACTGTTTTTGCAGCTGGGGATTTCCGCCAAGTTGATCCTGAGGATTTACAGTTAGGTCCTAATAAATTTATGCACAAGCCGATCGAACTTCGAAATATGCAATGTTTTTACGCCGATTTGAATGAATATCGCTGCTGGGCGCGAAAAGGGTTGATGGCCGTATTTGCGCCACGGGTTGCCACCTATCCTGAGAAGGAAAAATTTGACGATTTTTGTGGCAGGAAGAAAAATGTGGACAGCGCGAGTTGTCGTAAGACGTTGCATATCGTGCCAAATGAATGGCGTGAAGATCAACCTTCGGCATTTGGGAAAAGAACAATCATTTTGACAGATCAGTTGCTTTTTGTTCAAACCAAGAAAAATTAGTTTTTTCTTGGTCACTCGCATGACGGAACCGGGCGGTTAGGGAGGGAAAGCAGCTAAAAGGCTAATATTTGACTCCACCCCCTTCCGCGCCTATAGGTTCCGCCAACTCTGCAAAGGGTTTTGAATTTGTTGACTTGAACTTTCGGGTTCGGCAACACACGTCCGGTTTTGAAACAGCACTGCTTTTGAAGCGTCGCTGTTCACATCGGGCGCTTTTTGTTTTGTGCGCAGGCTGAAGAAAAGGAATTTGCAGCATGTTCGAGAGCCTTAGTTCCAAGCTCTCTTCGATTTTTGACACCCTCACCCGCCGCGGGGCGCTGAGCGAGGAAGATGTCAATGTCGCCATGCGCGAGGTGCGCCGCGCCTTGATCGAGGCTGACGTGGCGCTCGATGTGGTTCGCACGTTTATTGACAAGGTCAAGGCGCAAGCGATTGGCGCGAATATCGTCAAGTCCATCACGCCCGGCCAGATGGTCATCAAAATCGTCAATGACGTGCTGGTGGAGACTTTGGGTTCGGACGCTGACCCTATAAACCTTGAGGCAGCGCCGCCTGTCGCCATTATGATGGTGGGTTTGCAGGGCGCAGGTAAAACGACGACCTCGGCAAAAATCGCCAAGCGCTTAGCTGAGCGCTACAAGAAAAAAGTCATCATGGCGTCTTTGGACGTCAAGCGTCCGGCAGCGCAAGAGCAGCTCGCGGTGCTCGGCCGCCAGGTTGGCATTGACACATTGCCGATTGTGGCAGGCCAGACGCCGGTGCAAATTGCCAAGCGGGCTGAAGAGGTGGCGCGGCTTCAGGGCTATGACATCGTTATTTTGGATACGGCAGGCCGCACTCATATTGACGAGCCGCTGATGCAGGAAATGGCCGAGATCAAGGCCGCGACACGTCCGCATGAAATTTTGCTGATTGCCGATGCCTTGACCGGGCAGGATGCGGTCAACCTTGCGCGTAACTTCAACGAGCGCGTCGGCATCACCGGTATTGTGCTCACCCGTATGGATGGTGACGGGCGCGGCGGCGCGGCGCTCTCCATGCGGGCTGTTACCGGCAAGCCGGTAAAGCTGATTGGTACGGGCGAAAAGGTCGATGACCTCGACGATTTCCACCCCGTGCGCATCGCCAATCGTATTCTGGGCATGGGCGATATCGTCAGCCTTGTCGAAAAGGCCGCACAGAATATTGATCTGGCGCAGGCGCAAGCCACGGCCGCGCGCATGCAAAAGGGCAAGTTTGATCTGCAAGATATGAGCGATCAACTGGCGCAGGTTGAGAAGATGGGCGGGCTTGGCTCGATGCTCGGCCTTATTCCCGGTATGGCCAAGATGAAAGATCAGTTGGCCGGCAAGATGGATGACAAGGTGATCAAGCGTCAGCGGGCGATCATCATGTCGATGACGCCCAAAGAGCGGCGCAATCCGGATTTGTTGAAGGCGTCGCGCAAGAAGCGCATCGCGTCCGGCGCGGGCACCAATGTCGAAGAGGTCAACAAGCTGCTGAAGGCGCATCGCGGCATGGCCGACATGATGAAGCAGATGGGCGGCGCGGGCGGCGGCGGCATGATGAAGAAAATGGCTTCGATGATGGGCATGGGTGCAGGTGGTTTGGGCGGCGGCGGAATGCCGGGAATGCCCGGCATGGGCGGTGGCATGGGTGGGGGGATGCCTTCGCCCGAGCAAATGGCCGAATTGCAAAAGCAGATGCCGAATATGCCCAAGCTTGGCGATATGCCGCCGGAATTGCTGAAAGGCATTGGCGGTTTGGGTGGCGGGATCGGCGGTTTGCCCAAGCTCCCGGGGCTTGGTGGATTACCCGGGCTTGGCGGGCTCAACCCATTTAAGAAGAAATAAGTTTTGGCCTTGAGGATGTTTGAAAGTCCCATCTTTGAGGCTGCAAGTTTAGGACTGAAATTTTTAAAACGTAAGGAAATACAATGTCTCTGAAAATTCGTCTCGCCCGTGGCGGTGCCAAAAAGCGTCCGTTCTACCGTATCATCATTGCCGACTCGCGCATGCCGCGTGATGGCCGCTTCATCGAGCGTATCGGCACATTCGACCCTTTGAAGAAGAAGGACGATGCCACCCGTCTGGTTCTCGATGTTGAAAAGGCGAAGGATTGGATGACCAAGGGCGCGCAGCCAACCGACCGCGTTTTGCGCCTGCTGGACGGCCTGGGCGTAATGACCCGCGCTGCACAGAACAATCCGGAAAAGGCCAAGCCGAAGAAGAAAGCACAGGAGCGCACTGCAGCTGCTGCCGCTCTGGTTGAAAAGGCCGCTGCCGCTGCCGCCAAGGCCGCTGAAGCCGCTGCGGCGCCTGCTGCTGAGTAAGCGATTGCCCCAATCCCGATCTTCTCTTTGAGGGGGTCGGGCAGTGTTTAGCCTTACCCTCTGCACTTGGAAGCGGGTAAGGCATTGCTTTACGGAAATCCCATGGCCGATAAATCTCTCATTGCAGTTGGAGTTTTTGGCGCGGCGCATGGGGTGCGCGGTGAAATCCGGCTGAAAAGTTACACCGCCGACCCGCTCGCCATAGGCCACTACGGCCCGCTCAAATCCAAAACCGGCGCGATATTCAAGCTGCTGGCGCTTCGCCCCGTGAAGGATGATATCTGCGTGGCGCGGGTGGACGGCGTGGGCGATCGTAATGGCGCCGAAAAGCTGACCAATACCGAACTTTTCATCCTCAAAGAGCAACTTCCAGCTGCCGATGAAGATGAATTTTACTTCGCGGATTTGATCGGATTGCGCGCGGAGGACGAAGCGGGCGCTGTGCTCGGCCATGTCAAAAGCATCGAGAATTACGGCGCGGGCGACATTCTGGTGCTGCAATCAGACCAAGGCGAGGCGACGATGCTGCCGTTCACGCGGGCGGTTGTGCCGAGGGTTGAAATTTCGCAGGGCCGGGTGATCGTCGCATTGCCAACCGAGGTTGAGATCGAGGGCGAGGCGTGACCTTCCGCGCCACGGTCCTCACGCTTTATCCTGAAATGTTTCCAGGCACGCTTGGCATGTCCTTGGCGGGAGATGCACTCAAAAGCGGCTTATGGGCATTGGAGGCGCGCAACATCCGCGAACATGGCATCGGCAAACATCGAAATGTCGATGATACGCCCGCCGGTGGCGGCCATGGCATGGTGATCCGCGCCGATGTGCTGGCCGCAAGCATTGATGCGCTTGGGACAGATACACGCCCGAAAATATTGCTCAGCCCGCGTGGAAAACCGCTGACCCAGAAACAGGTGCGGGACTGGAGCGTCGGGGACGGCGTTATTCTGGTTTGCGGGCGGTTTGAGGGCGTTGACCAGCGCGTAATCGATGCACGGGGCCTGCAAGAGGTTTCCATCGGCGACTATGTGCTTTCGGGCGGGGAGCTTGGCGCGATGGTGTTGCTGGACGCCTGTGTGCGGCTCATTCCCGGCGTGATGGGCAAAGAGGGTTCGGGCATGGATGAAAGCTTTGAAAATGGCTTGCTCGAATATCCGCATTATACAAGGCCAAGAGACTGGGAAGGGCAGGAAATCCCTGAAATCCTGCTCTCCGGCGACCATGCAAAAATCGCCAAATGGCGTAGGGAGCAATCGGAAAAGCTCACCCGCGCGCGCAGGCCGGATTTGCTTCAGGACGGATAACTCTGGGTTTTGCGTGGCAGATGAAGCAAAACTGCCACGGCTACCAGAACGACCGCACCAAGCAAAGCCGGGACAAACAAAAAGCCCCACCCGGCGTTGCCCGCAAAACCACCAGCGGATTTGCGCCAGCAGGTGGATGTGTCACTCGGAAATAGGACATCGCTGCGATGGCAAGGCCTGTGGCAAGCGCTACGGCCCACCATTCATTTGGCAATATTGCATGTAGCAAAAGACCAATAAATGCGGTGACCAAGTGGCCGCCAATCACATGAGCGGGCTGCGACAGCGGACTTTGCGGCGCGGCAAATAGTAAAACGCAGCTGGCACCAAAAGGGGCCATGAGAAACGGTTGCGCTGTGAATTTCGTCATCAGGCCGAGCACGGCGATGGCGATGCAGCCGCCGAGGCCAGCCTTGGCAGCTTTGCTCCAGTGTATGGGAGGGGCGTGGCGTTTGGTGAAGCTCTTCATCGATTTGCCTAAGTTTTAGGCATGTTGCGGAAAGCGAAGCGAGAGTCAATGGCCGCCAGGGCCCAAACGTAGATTTTGCGGCGTAACCCTCGACAAGCAGCCTTTCCTCGTGTACGAACCGCGCTCAACTGAAAACAAGCGTCCCGAAACGCTGGATTTATCCAAACGGAGTAAAATAATGAACATCATCCAGACATTGGAAGCCGAACAGGCTGCCAAACTCGGCGCGTTGCGCGCCACCCCCGAATTTCAGCCAGGCGACACCCTGATCGTCAACGTGAAGGTCAAGGAAGGCGAGCGCGTCCGCGTGCAGGCCTATGAAGGCGTTTGCATCGCCCGTAACGGCGGCGGCTTGAACGAAAGCTTCACGGTTCGCAAGATTTCTTACGGCGAAGGCGTCGAGCGCGTATTCCCAGTTTTTTCCCCGATGATCGAATCGATCAAGGTCATTCGCCGCGGTGCTGTGCGCCGCGCCAAGCTTTATTATCTGCGTGATCGTCGCGGCAAGTCGGCCCGTATCACGGAGCGCGCAGAATCCGCGTCGGAAAAGTCCGCACGCGTCGACGCAAAGACAGCGGCAAAGGCCGCCAAAAAGGCGAAGTAAGCGCTTCGACCTTTGGTTATTTTTCAAAAAGCGCGGCTGTGATGGTCGCGCTTTTTTGCATTTTAGGGCAATCTAATTTCATTGGAGTTGCCCTATGAGCGTTCACAAAGTTATCTATGACACAGACCCCGGCATCGATGATGCGATGGCGCTGTTGTTTTTGCATTTTTCGCCCGATGTGGATCTGGTCGGCATCACAACCGTGATGGGCAATGCCCGCATCGAAACCACAACCCGCAATGCGCTGTATTTGAAAGAACGTTTCAACATACCCTGTCCGGTGGCGCAGGGGGCCAGCTTGCCGCTAGACGGCACCGACGAGGAACCGCCCGCACATATCCACGGGCACAATGGCCTGGGCGATGTGGCTTTGCCGGAGGTGATTTCCGCTAAGCCGGATACGCGCCCGGCCTATCAGTTCATCATTGATATGGTGCGGGCTTTCCCAAATGAGATTTGCATTGTCGCAGTTGGCCGCATGACCAATCTGGCACTAGCGTTGCGCGCCGCGCCCGATATTGCGGGGCTGGTCAAGCAGGTGGTGATTATGGGCGGAGCCTTTGGCTTTCACGGCCATTTTGGCAACGTCTCCCCGGCGGCCGAAGCGAATATCCACGGCGATGCGCTGGCCGCCGATGAGGTTTTTGGCGCGAGCTGGCCGCTGACGGCTGTCGGGCTGGACGTGACCTTGGAAACGTTGATGCTCGAGCCATATCTGCGCGACCTTCGCGCTAAAGCAGGCGCGGTCGGCGAATTCATCTGGGAAATCACGCGGCTTTATGAGCGGTTTTACCAGAGCTTTGGCATGCCGGGGATTTCTGTGCATGACAGTTCGGCAGTCGCATTTTTGATCGCGCCGGAACTTTTTAAGGTGCGGCGCGGGCCGATCCGCGTGGTGCAAGGCGGTATTGCGCACGGCGCCACCATTCAAAAGGATGACGGCAAAACGCACCGGCCCGGCGCATGGGACAACCGCCCGTCGCATGATGTGTGTGTGGATGTGCAGCGCGAGGCGTTTTTGCAGCTTTATTTTGATACGATTGTGCGTGGCGCGAACGGTTAGGGTTTACTCATGGCGCTTGAACTTCGGCCGAATTGCGAATTTTGTGACAAGGATTTGCCGCCTGACGCATTGGATGCGCGGATTTGCGCATTCGAATGTACATTTTGCGCGCAGTGCGTGGAGCATACGTTGCATAATGTCTGCCCGAATTGCGGCGGTGGTTTCGCGCCAAGACCCATCCGCCCGGCAACCGCATGGCGCGCCGGGCTGAATACGGCCAACCGCCCGCCTTCCACCAGACGTGTGCATCACGCGTATAGTCTGGCCGAAATCCGTGACTTTGCAGAAAAGCTGCGGGATGTGCCGCCGCATAAGCGGTAATGGTGTCAGTTTTTCGAAGCCAATTTTATCATAACCTCGTCGAAGTCTTCTCCGTTCAGGCTTCTGGCAATGAGCGCACGCAGGCCTTCATCGCCGATTCGAGCCTGCAAGATTTTCACATTTTCTGCAGCGGCACCGTAGGCGTCGTGCCAGCCAAGCGTGCCAACTACAGTGCCCCAATCCCAAAAATAGCGGGCACTTTTTACCGCTTGACGCTGCGCGCTGCTGTAGGCTGGAACGTCGGCATAAAAAGATTCCACTCTAAAATCGAGTGATATCAGGGTTGCCAGTCCTTCGTTGAACCAAGTCGGTATTTTTTTGTCCCAGAGCGCCGAGGCGCCCCAGCGATAAACCAGCTCGGCGTGTACTCGTTCGTGCGCCATCAGAATTTCACCAATTTTAGGGTTCTGAAGTGCGAGAGGAGGGATATGGATATAGGACCAGCCATAGGTCTGTGCGACATTGCCGCGTTTGCCGAAAGTTCTTTCACAGGTCATTGTTGTGCATAAGATATATCGCGGAGTGGCGAGCAGCTCGCCAAAAAATTGACGATCGCGGTCATTGGCGCGCTCGTAGATCGAAAGCCAATCAGCGGCTTGGTCTGGTGCATCGGTGAAAATGTTCGGAGCTATCTCGGTCAGCCCAAAAAGGGAAGGCGCGAAAGCGCGCTGTGGGCCCGGTATTGCTGCAACGGCAACTCCTCCCGTCAATATCAGGCCGATGATGAATTGCACGCTTCGTTTTAATAGACGCATTGTTTGATCCCTCCACGTCAATGCAAAGCTTTGCTATTTGTCAATTTTGCGGCGGCGAGGTGCTGAAAGACGTCGTCGGTAGTCTGGGAAGCGACTTTCAAATGGTCTTGCCCGCAGTCAGCGGGAATTTCTGCGCTTGGAAACTGGCTCTTTCTGCATTATGTAACGAGCAAATCTTCACACCAGCACAGGTTCATCATGACCAAGGCACGCACTCTTTATGACAAGATCTGGGATGACCATGTGGTCGATACACAAGAAGACGGCACCTGCCTCTTGTATATTGATCGCCATCTTGTGCATGAAGTTACCAGCCCGCAAGCCTTTGAGGGTCTACGCCTGACGGGGCGCAAAGTGCGCGCGCCGCACAAGACGCTCGCAGTTGTAGATCATAACGTGCCGACATCGGACCGTAGCAAGGGCATTGCCGATCCGGAAAGCCGGATTCAAGTTGAGCAACTGGCTGAAAACGCGCGTGAGTTCGGGATTGAGTATTTTTCCGAGCGCGACCGCCGCCAGGGCGTTGTGCATATCATCGGGCCGGAGCAGGGCTTTACCCTTCCGGGCACGACCATCGTGTGCGGCGATAGCCACACCTCGACACATGGTGCATTTGGCGCTCTGGCGCATGGTATCGGCACGTCGGAAGTGGAGCATGTGCTGGCGACCCAGACGCTGATTCAGGCCAAGGCCAAGAATATGCGCGTCACGGTTGATGGTAAGTTGCCGGATGGCGTCACGGCCAAAGACATCGTGCTGGCGATTATCGGCAAAATCGGTACTGCAGGCGGCACCGGTTATGTGATCGAATATGCAGGCGAAGCTATCCGCGCGCTGTCGATGGAAGGCCGGATGACCATTTGTAATATGTCGATCGAAGGCGGCGCAAGAGCCGGGTTGATTGCGCCGGACGAAAAAGCATATGCCTATTTGAACGGTCGGCCAAAGGCGCCCAAGGGTGCTGATTGGGACAAGGCGATGGCATATTGGTCGCATCTGCATTCGGATGAGGGGGCGCATTTCGACGCTGAAGTTCATCTCGATGCCGCAGACCTCACGCCAATCGTGACATGGGGCACCAGCCCCCAGGACGTTGCCAGCATCGATGGCACTGTCCCGCGCGCCGAAGACGCCGCCGACGAGCAGCGCCGTGCCACAATCAAGCGCTCGCTGGATTATATGGGCTTGAAAGGTGGCGAAAAAATCAGCGACATCGCTGTGGATCGTGTTTTCATCGGTTCATGCACCAATGGCCGGATTGAGGATTTGCGCGCCGCTGCAAAAATCGTCGAAGGCAAGCGTGTGGCGGCAACTGTCAGCGCCATGATCGTGCCCGGCTCCGGGCTGGTGAAAGAGCAGGCAGAGGCCGAGGGGCTGGACGTCATTTTCAAGGCGGCGGGCTTTGACTGGCGTGAACCCGGTTGCTCGATGTGTCTGGCGATGAACCCCGACAAGCTCGCGCCGCATGAGCGCTGCGCTTCGACCTCAAACCGCAATTTTGAGGGCCGTCAGGGCTTCAAAGGCCGGACGCATCTGGTTTCGCCCGCAATGGCGGCAGCGGCAGCGATTGCCGGCAAGTTTGTGGATGTGCGGAAGCTTTAAGGTTCCAAGCGCTCTATCGAAGTTTGAAGCGCTTTTTGTTTTATGAAAGCCGAGTTGCTGTCCGGCAATTCGGCTTTTTACTTTTCGGTTGAGCTGTCGCGCCAGGCGCGTTCAAACGGCAGCCGCCAGACATGCGGCGCGATGAGCTGGTGAATGGATTTCGGTCCCCAGGAGCCTGGTGCATAGAGCCGAACCGGCGGGGGCGCTTCAAGAAGCGGAACCGCGACCTGCCACAGCCGCTCAATGCCATCTGCGGTGGTGAACAGAGTGCGGTCGCCGCGCATCGCATCCAGGATCAGCCGTTCATATGCCTCTAGAACATCGCCGATCAAGCCGGTGTCATTCATGGAAAACTGCAGGCTCTGCTTATCCAGCCGCATTCCCGGGCCAGGACGTTTGCCATAAAACGACAGCGACACTTTCGAGGCATCGGCAAGGTCAAATGTGAGATGGTCCGGCCCCTGCGCGCCTACACCGGAGCCAACCGGAAACATGCTTTTTGGCGGCTCACGAAAGGCAATGGAAATAACGCGCTGCCCTTCGGCGAGCTTTTTGCCGGTGCGCAGATAAAACGGCACACCCGCCCAGCGCCAATTGTCGATCATGCATTTCAGAGCAATGAATGTGTCGGTGTCGGACTCGGGGTCAACACCGTCTTCGGAGCGATATCCGGCATATTGACCGCGCACCACATCTTTCGGGTCAAGCGGCAGCATGCTGCGGAAGACTTTGTTCTTTTCTTCGGTGATCGGCCCTGGCTCAAGCGCGGTGGGCGGTTCCATCGCCATGAAGGCGAGAATTTGAAACAAATGCGTGACGACCATATCACGAAAGGCGCCGGTGGTTTCATAGAAGGCGGCGCGTTTGCCAAGGCCCAATGTTTCGGGCACGTCAATTTGAACGTGATCTATGAAATTGCGGTTCCAGATCGGCTCAAACAGGCCGTTGGCGAAGCGGAAAGCCAGAATGTTTTGTGCCGGTTCCTTGCCCAAGAAATGGTCGATGCGAAAAATCTGATCTTCGGAAAAGACACTATGCAGCTTGGAGTTCAGCACCCGCGCACTTTCGAGGTCCGTGCCGAAGGGCTTTTCCATGATGATGCGTGATTTGCTCACGAGCCCTGCTTCTTTGAGCAAGGCAACAGCGGAGAGCGCTGCTTTTGGCGGCACGCTCAAGTAATGCACATGGCGACATTCGGAACCAATGGCAGCTTCGGCGCGGGTGACAGCATCCTTTAGGGCGGCAGCACCTGCCGCCAGCGGCACATAGTCCAGGGTTTGCGCAAAGGCGGCCCATTCAGCCTCGGTTGGCTTACGGGCTGAGAATTCATCAAGCGCAGCGCGCGCCACAGTGCGAAAGCCTTCAACGTCAATATCGTCAAGCGATACGCCGATGATGCGTAACTGCGTAATGAACCCGGCGTTGACCAGATGAAACAGGCCCGGGATCAATTTGCGATGCGACAAATCCCCGGTTGCGCCGAACAGAACAACGACTTGCGGAAATCTTGGCCCGACCCCGACCGGAACTTTGCGCAAAGAAGGATTTCTCATGTTTGGTGTTCCCATAGCCCCTGCGCATGTCATGCCGCCCGCGCACCACGGCCATAAGGTGGCTCATGCCAAGGCTTGCCACAAGCCCTATTTCGCAGTTGCGAGAAAAATATACGGGTTTTCAGGCACCTTTCTACCAGCGCGAGAGGCTGGCTTCGTCGGTGTCTTTGGCATCCACCCACGCTCCGGAGGTGCCATCGAGAAGATGTTGTTTTTTCCAGAAGGGCGCGCGGGATTTGAGGAAGTCCATGACATAATCAGCGGCGTTGAAGGCATCCCCGCGGTGCGACGAAGCCGCAATAACAAGCACGATTTGCTCACCTGGCTTAATCTTGCCGACACGGTGGATGATTGTAAGGCCTTTGGTTTTCCAACGGGCCTCGGCCTCACCGGCGATGCGGGCAATCTCTTGTTCGGCCATGCCGGGATAATGTTCAAGTTCCAGAGCGCTGAGCGTTTGGCTTTCGTCGCGGCACAGACCGACAAAACTAACCAGGGCGCCAATGTCATGACGGTTTTGCGTGATTTGCGCCGCTTCTGCGGCAGCATCAAAATCCTCAGTCTGAATGATGATTTTTGCCATTTCACCCGCCTGTCATCGGCGGGAAAAATGCGATCTCGCGGGCACCTGTGATCAATGTGGTGTGGGGCGCGTGTTTTTTATCGATGGCGGCGCGGATGAAGGCCGCTTTCTCGAATGCGTAGGCGTAGTTTTCGCCGCGCCGGGCAAGCCAGGAAAGCAGATCAGCAACGGTTGTAATCTCTGGCGGCAGGTCAATGGTTTCATCGCCAAAGCCGATGCGTTCCCGCACCCACGCAAAATAGACCAGCTTAACGCTCATGAGCGGCTCATTCTTCAACCACATGTTTGATGCCCGCGCGCAGATAATCATAGCCGCTGTATAGAGTCAGTATCGCCGCGCCCCAAAGCAGGACTGTGCCAATATCATGCGTGTGCGGCAGGATGACATCGCCGCCATTTCCGGCGATCAAAAAGCCGACACTTACAATTTGAAGGGTGGTTTTGTACTTTGCCACGGTGCTCACCGGCACCGAGACGCGCAATTCCGCCAGATATTCGCGCAGGCCGGAGACAAGAATTTCGCGGCATAGGATGACGATTGCCGCCCAGATCGACCAGCTTTTGATATCGCCATTGCCGACCAGCATCAGGAGACAGGACGCGACAAGCAACTTGTCGGCGATAGGGTCCAGCATACGTCCGAGCGAGCTTTGTTGCGACCAGGCGCGCGCCAAATATCCATCGAAAAAGTCAGTGACACCAGCAATGACGAATATGCCGAGCGCCAGCCAGCGCATCCAGAATTCCTCGTGCCAAAACATGCAAATCACCACCAGCGGCACAGCAACCATGCGGCCATAGGTGAGCAAATTTGGCAGTTTAAAGTGGTTCTGGCGTGGCTTGGATTCCATCAGGATAAGGAACATGCCGCAATGCAGCACGTCAAGCCGCACGTTTGGTGAAATAGCGTTGCATCAATACAATAAAGCGAGGTGTGACAGTATTGCCGGAGCTCAAGCCAGATCGTGAAAGAAATTATAGACGATTTTGGCAGTGGCGGAATTCACGCCCTCGACTTTTTCCAGGTCTTCTAGAGAAGCGCGCGAAATGGCCTTTGCCGTGCCAAAGGCATTGAGCAAGGCCCGCTTGCGTTTTGGGCCAATGCCGTCAATTTCGTCGAGGGGGCTTTTGGTGAAATCTTTTTTGCGGCGGGCGCGGTGGGTGCCAATTGCAAAGCGGTGCGCCTCGTCGCGCAGGCGCTGAATGAAATAAAGCGTAGGGTCGCGCATCCCCAGCCGGAACGGCGCTTTACCCTCCACCAGCAAGGTTTCGCGCCCCGCGTCACGGTCCGGTCCTTTTGCCACTGCCGCCAGCGCAACACCGGTCACGCCAAGCTCGTCAAGAATTTGCCGTGTCGCCTCATATTGGCCTTTGCCGCCGTCGATGAGCAGGAGATCCGGCCAGCTTGGGAACGCATCGGGATCTTCGGCGATCTGGGTTTCCGAGAGTTCGTTTTGCGGCTTTGCGTCCTTGATCAGGCGTTCAAAACGGCGCTTCAGCATGTTGCGCATCATGCCATAGTCATCGCCGGGGGTGATATCGACGCTGTCCATATTATAAGTGCGGTAGTGGGTTTTCATGAAGCCGTTCGGCCCCGCGACCACCATCGCGCCAATGGCATTGGTGCCCATGATGTGGGAATTGTCGAAAATCTCGACGCGGCGCGGAGGTTTCGCCAGTCCGAACGTTGTGCCAAGCGCCGCCAGCAATTTATTTTGCGCAGAGCTATCGGCCAGTTTGCGGGCAAGAGCTTCGCGGGCATTGGTCAGTGCGTGGTCCACCAGTTCACGCTTTTCACCTCGTTGCGGCGTAGCGATTTCGACCTTGCGGTCCATGCGCTCGCTCAGTGCGCCGCTGAGCATTTCGTGGCACTCGACACTGTGACTGAGCAAGACCAGCTCCGGCGCAGGCTTATCCTCATAAAACTGAACCAGAAATGCGCTGAGCACTTCTTCGGGTTCAAGGTCTTTGTCGGCGCGGGGAAAATAAGCGCGATTGCCCCAATTTTGGAAGGTGCGGAAGAAAAACACCTGAATACAATTCTGGCCTGCCTCCTGGGTAATGGCGAAAACGTCGGCTTCTTCAACAGAGCGGGGATTTATACCCTGAGACCCTTGAATGGCGGAGAGAGCGGAAATGCGGTCCCGCAGGCGTCCGGCGCGTTCATATTCATAGGCATCCGCCAGCTTGTGCATATCCCCGGCAAGGCGTTCGCGCACGGCGACGCTTTTTCCGGTGAGAAAATCACGGGTTTCGGCTACCAATTCGGCATAATCGTCGCGGGAGATTTCGTCAGTGCACGGGCCTGAGCAGCGCTTGATCTGATACAGCAGGCAGGGGCGTGTACGATTCTCGAAATAGCTGTCTGTACAGGTGCGCAATAGAAAAGCGCGCTGTAATGTGTTCAGCGTGCGTGACACCGCGCCAGCATTGGCGAATGGCCCGAAATAGTCGCCCTTGCGATTGCGCCCGCCGCGATGTTTGGTCAACTGCGGCGAGGCATGATCTTTGGTGACGAGGATATAGGGAAAGCTCTTGTCGTCACGCATCAGCACGTTGAAGCGCGGTTTTAATTGCTTGATGAGATTGGCTTCCAGTAACAGCGCTTCGGTCTCAGTTGCGGTGGTCATAAATACCATTGAGGCCGTTTGCGCGATCATACGGGCAATACGCTGCACATGGCCGGTGGGGCGGGTGTAGCTGGCGACGCGCTTTTTCAGCGACTTTGCCTTGCCGACATAAAGCACCTCGCCTGCCGCATTCAACATACGGTACACGCCCGGCCCAAGAGGGAGCGTTTGCCAATGACGATGAATGACAGATGCGCCGCGCTTAACGCTTTCGGGCGCGGCTTCATCATCAAGCTCAAGATCCGCGGCGGCGGATATATCGAGATCGGGCTCGGAATCGCTCTCGTCTCTCGTGTCGTCAAAATTGCCGTCTTGCGGCATGTCCTGATAGTTTTGTGGCTTGCGACTCATGACGCTAATGTAAGGCGCGGGCCGGATAAGCGGAAGGGGTGACGGGGCGCGGGGGTAAAGTTTGCCGCCACTGCATTCTTGAAGTGGCACTTTGCAAACATGCAATTCAATCGCGGTTGTTTCTGCTTTGCGCTTGCAGCATGTATAGCGGGATAATTCATTTTACCGGAGTTTCCCATGTCTGCCAAAAAACCGCACATTGCCATCATCATCGGCTCGACCCGCGCCGCCCGCTTTGCCGATAAGCCAGCGCACTGGATTTTGGACATCGCTAAGCAGCGCAGCGATATGACCGTAGAATTGGTCGATCTGCGTGATTACGATCTGCCATTGTTCAACGAAATGGCCAGCAATGCCTGGATGCCAAGCCAAGACCCGCATGCTGTTAAGTGGCAGAAGAAGCTGGCCGAATTTGACGGCTATGTGTTCGTGGTCGCTGAATACAACCGCTCCGTGACCGGCTCGCTGAAAAACGCGCTGGATCAGGCCTATGTCGAATGGGGCCACAAGCCAATGGGCGCCATCGGTTACGGCGGTCTTGGTGCTGCGCGCGCCATCGAGCACCTGCGCACCATCGGTGTCGAACTGCAGATGGTTCCGGTTCGCAATGCCGTGCATATCGGCGGCGGCGAATTCATGAAGGTCCATCCGATGGGCGCAAATGCGCCGATTGCAGAAATTGAAGCCGCAATCGCGCCAGCCGCAAAGGCAATGCTGGACGATGTCGTCTGGTGGGCGGAAGCCACAATGGCAAAACGCGGCTAAGGTTTTTCGCCATGATTTAAGAAGTGCGCGGGTCTGTCCTGCGCATCTTTTTTTGCATTTGGGCCGGTAGGAAAGGTTTTTGCGTCAGAGCGGTTTTCGAAAACGCATGGCGTCCATGCCGTCCTCGTAAAAGTCCTCATAATCATCGAAGTGCGCGTAGCCGAATTTTTGATACATTTTAATTGCGGCAGTATTGTCCTTGCGCACTTCAAGTTCCAGGGAGGTCGCGCCGCGCGTCTTGGCTCCCTGCTCGCAGTTTTGCAACAGCGTTTGACCTATGCCCATGCCGTAGAAAGCCGGATCGGTTGCTATCGAATAGAGCCTCGCAATGCGCGAACCCTTGCGAAATGCCACCAGCGCATAGCCTGCAAAGCGGTTTTGATGTTCCGCAACCATCATCGAACTGCGCGGATTAGAGATATAATAGCTCAGGCTCTTTCGCGACAGGCGGTCGCCATCAAACACCAGATTCTCAAGGCGTTCGAGTGCGTCCAGGTCGGACTTTCGGGCTGGCCGCAGCTGGATCATGAGTTGGCATTAGGCAGAAAGGCATCAACAGCGGCCCAGAACTGCGCCCGAAACGGATCCCTCTCGACAAGAATTTCGTGTTCGCAATGCGGCAGAACGATGAGTTTGCCCGCCTTGAGACGATGAGCAAAAGCTTCGATTGCTTCCATGCGGATGACATGGTCCGCGCCAGCGCCCAATATGAGTATTGGCGTATAGGTCCGGCGTGGAAACTCAGGCTGCATTAACTTGTCCATCACCTGAAACGCGGCATGGATCCAACCGACAGTCGGGTGTCCGAGGCCGATTTGTGGATATTGCGTTAGGATTTCACCGGCGCGCGCATAGCGGCGCGGGTCGGAGGTGAGCAGATTTCCGGAAAATGGAAGCGTGTTTCCAAATGTATCGCCGCCGCCCGGGGCGTATCGCCCTCCCAGCCCCAGAATATTGAGGGCAGCGGCCAGAAAGCGCGCTGTTTTGGGATTGCGCACCGCGTAAAGGTCTATCATCGGTGCGGTCAATATCAGGCGATCAAATGTGGCGTCGCCGCCTCCGGCCATATCAAGCAGGATAGCGCCGCCCATAGAGTGGCCGAGCGCCGCCCATGGTCTGGGGCAATCTGGCGCAAGGATGTTGTCTTTGATGGCGGCAATGTCGCTCCAGAAGGCCTTAAAGTGATCGACGTGGCCTTTGCGCGGGTTTGGCAGCTGACGCTCGGAGCCGCCCTGACCGCGCCAGTCGAAGGCAACCACGGTAAAGCCGCGCTGCAAAAACTCTTCGATGACTTCGAAATATTTTTCGATGAATTCGCTACGACCCTGACAAAGCACAATTGTACCTGCGCTGGAGGCAAAGCGGGCAGGCCACAGCGCCGCCCGCAGATGCACGTCATCGGCAGTGATCAGGTTGCGTTGCTGCGCTCCGGCCGGAACCGGATTACCGACGATTTCAAAGAGCTGTTCTGCTTGTAACGATGCCACGAACTCCCCCGGATTTGCCCTTTGGTTCTCTATAGCGGAATTAGCCAATTGTGCAAAAATCTTGAAAATTTTGTCGAAAACCTCTTGAACGCCGCGAATATGGCTCCCACCTCTAATCCGTGCGGGCCAACCGGACGCACCGAACATCAGAAACCGCTCTTTGAGGGTTTCGCAGTTCGTCCCACATGTCGCTTTTGAAAAGGATATGACTATGCGTTTTGATCTTTCCCCTCTCTATCGCTCCACCGTTGGCTTTGACCGCGTGTTCAACCTGCTTGATCGCGAAATCGGTGAAACGGTAGCTCCAGCCTATCCGCCTTACAACATCGAACGCACGGGCGAAAATGCCTATCGTGTCACGGTGGCTGTTGCAGGGTTCGCCGAAGCAGAACTTTCTATTGAAACCCGCGAAAACACACTGACCATCCGCGGCGCTAAGCAGGTGAGTGCTTCCAA
>JANXSV010000417.1 GCA_025356505.1 Methylovirgula sp. | reverse complement strand
GCGTATTGATCGGTATGGGTGCGGTGATTTTAAACGGCGCACATATCCCGGACGGCTGCCTTGTCGGGGCGCATGCGCTTGTGACAGAGTGCAAAAGTTTTGAGCCGGGTTCGCTTATCGTGGGTTCGCCAGCGCGCGCTGTGAAAACGCTGGACGCTGCCGCAACTTCAAGGCTGAAGGGCGCTGCGGCGCATTACGTTGAGAACGCGCGCCGGTTCAAGGCGGATTTGCGCGAAGTTCGCCGTCCAGCGTAACCGACTTGCCCTATGTGGTCGATAAAGGAGAATCGCATGACCAATATTGAACAATCCGGCACTTTCCAGCTTGGGGACCGCCGTGTGAAACGTCTCGGCTACGGGGCCATGCAACTGGCGGGGCCGGGTGTTTTTGGCCCGCCGAAAGACCGTGAGCAGGCTGTCGCCGTTTTGCGCGCGGCAGTGGAAGCCGGGGTCGATCACATTGACACCAGCGATTTTTATGGACCGCACATCACCAATCAGATCATTCACGAAGCGCTGCATCCCTATTCGAAACAGCTGACGATCGTCACCAAGATCAGCGCACGGCGCGGCGAGAAGGGAGAATGGCTGCCGGCCTTTTCACCCCCGGAACTCAAACAGGCTGTGCACGATAATTTGCGCAATCTGGGGCTGGATGTGCTCGAGGTGGTGAATTTGCGCAGCATGCTGAACCCGCATCATCCTGTTGAAGGGTCTCTCGAAGCGCCGCTGAGCGCAGTGGCGGATTTGCAGCGTCAGGGGTTGATAAAACATATCGGGCTGAGCAATGTGACGGCCAAGCAAGTGGCGGATGCCGCCAAGATTTGCAAAATCGTCTGCGTGCAGAATTATTACAACCTGGCACATCGGGATGACGACGCGTTGATTGATGATCTGGCGCTGCACGGCGTGGCCTATGTGCCGTTTTTCCCGCTTGGGGGTTTCAGCCCGCTACAATCCTCGGTGTTGAGCGAGGTTTCCACGCGCCTTGGCGCACCGCAAATGCAGGTGGCTTTGGCATGGCTGTTGCGGCGCGCGCCGAACATACTGCTGATCCCCGGAACATCGTCAGTTGCGCATCTTCGGGAAAATCTCGGTGCTGCCGAACTCGTGCTGGATGATGCCGCTATACGGGCGCTTGACGCTATCGGCGTGGCGAATTGAAAAAAAAGCCAGCCCGCCATGTGTGGCTGAGGCTGGCCAGAGTCGAGGCTCGCGAAACGGGGAAAGAACCTCGAGTAAAGACGGGTTGCTAGCGGACGCTTACCTGAGCGCCGTTGGCCTCACCCAATAGCAGCCACAGATTAGGGTTCTCTTGTGACTGGCGTTTGACAAAAGTGTAGCCGGTTTCGCTCCAGAGGCGGATATTCTCGTTGAGATTGTCGAGGATGAGGTCGCCCTTGTCAGTGCGCACAGTGAGGATGGCGTGGCCATTGCCTTGCAGGTCACGCACGACTGTCATCAGCAGCGCCTGACGCGGATATCCCATATCCATCAGCAGCTTGCGCTTGTAGAGCGCGTAAACCTTGCAATCACCTTTGCCGTCTGTGGGGTAATCCCAATGGTCCAATATGGTGCCCCAATGTTCCAGATTTGTCACCGGCTCTATATATGCGTTGACCTGCTGATTAATGCGGTTGAAGTCGCGGTTGACCTTGGGAGTGAGTGAAATTTCAACGGCGGGAAGCTGATCAACGTTGCACTCTTCGGCGTGTCGTCCACAAAAATCCACCCAGCCGTAGGGGACAGATGTAGAATTACCGGCTGTGACCGCCGCGGCGCGGACAGTGCGCGCCTGCAGCGGCTGCAATGTCACTGCAATCATACCAAGAGAAAGGAAAACACCGCTCAACCACCGAACCAACATTGCAAACCCCGTAATCTTCGTTGGGGTGAATGTGTCAGAGATGTTTTGCGCTCTTTTCAAATAAAAGAGACGCATTTGAATGAATTGAATTTATCTTTATGACCGGGCTGTCAATGTTAATGGGACTTGCGTTTTAATATTCAATTTTTATACGATTTTGTCTAAGATACTGAAATTAAGAGATTAAATATGAGGAATGCGCGCTAAATGGCGAATTCCATTAACACTTACTTCTCAAGACGTTAACCCTAAACGACGGCGGTCTTGGTTAATTTGGCTGCGAAAGCCGCACGTTTCGATGTTTTTTTTTCAGCATAGCGATTGAGGTTTTGGACCCATTGCGCGCGTGATGTTGCTATTTGAAGCCGACTTTTGCAGCAGTGCTCTGCGAATAGACGCCGGTTCGGAGCCAGTGCAGCGTCACGCGCAAATTTTGTACGAGGCGCTTGCCTTCACGCGAAAGCGCACCGCCTAGCGGGCGCGGAACTTTGGCAGGCTGAATTGAGCTTGCGATCTGCACAGGCGCGCGTCTGTGTCGGGCCAAAACTTCATCCTGGATCACAAGGGCTGGATTTAATTGCAAAGTGATGAGCTGACCATGGATATCCGGGAAAAGGATACGGTCGAGGGGCCTTTGCGGAGTTGCGGTCAGTGCGAGCAATTTCTGCGCGCCATGCCGCGACAGGATATAACCGGCTGTGCCGTGGTGGCGGGAATAAAGGCGGTGCAGATGGCGATCTCGGGCCGGGGTCGAGCTTCCGAGACGCAGGGTTTGGAACATGGTTTCAAGCTTTATAATGTCGGCCTCTGGCGGTATCCAGCGCTCGTCTTGGATATAGCTGGGGAAGTCCCTGCCGAGATGAACATCATCCTCCAGAATACAGACATGCGCCGCGCCGGACTCTAGAAACAGCTGTGCTGCCTGACGGTGGCTTTCGATGCAGGCAATCTCAAACTGCGTGAGGGGTGAGGGCCGTTTTGGCAGGCTAGTGCCGTCAACAGCGGCAAGTCGCTGATACGGCAAGTTACGCAACAGCGCCTCCATGCGGGTGCGGCGCTCAAGATGACGGTCAAGATTGATATAGATGATATTCATAACGCGGCTCTGAGCGCGCCAACATTTTGCGCAGAGCCACTTAGCATATCAAGGGCGCGGAAGCGAAGCGCTGGATTTTTGTGCCGTTACAGAACGTGATTCTCGTCGAATTTTTCGATGGGAATGGTGCGGAAAAATTCGATGGCCACGCCCGATGCGAAGGAGCGCATAACTCTGCCGGGGGTTTGACCGACAGTGACGATAGAGCCAAGTGGAGGCTTGGTTTCTACATTGGCCGCCGCGCCGGAAATTGAAATGTCGACGATACGGCAAGGCAGTTGGGTGCCGTCGGCAAAGGTCATTGTCGAACGTGTATTTCGCGGCACGATGCGCTCGTGACGCCGGTCTTCGGCCATGCCCAATTTTTCGCGGTTGAGCAACCAGGTCAATTGATCAGCCATCTTTTCAATTTTGACCTTCGGCAAAGTGAAAGAGACAACAAAACCGAATTTCGTGTGGCGCACGACGACGCCATCCAAGCGCCCGATGATATCAATATACATGATCACCCGGGTGCCGAGCGGAGGCAACTCGCGCGATTCAACCGATATGCCGCTGATGGAAATATCGCGGGTGGTGCAGGCAAATTCGCTTTCATCGGGAAGCATATAGCGCCCGTGCAGCAGTACGGGTGCCCGCGCGTGGCGGCGCCTGTTTGTGCTTTTTTGCACGGTATTCATTAGCATATAAATGCGCCCTATCATGGACCGATTAGCTCAACCGGCACAGCAACCTATGATAGTGAACCTATACAATCTCTTTTAACAAGGTGTTACTTCGAATGCTTTATCGTCCACCTTCCAACAAAGTTAAATGCGGGGCGGAGGTGGATTTGAAAGCATTTGCAGTGCCGTGTGGAGCTCTCCGGTCGTGTAAAAGCGCGTTATTTCTATAATTTGCCTGAGCAATACTCAAATCCTGCATTTTTTCGGCAGATTGAAGAATGCGGAAACTTTTAAGCTCCAGTTTGCCGATTGCGATGAGGCCGAGCCAATCCGGCGTCTCAAGCGGTACCAAAGCGCCCATGAGGCGCGAATGTGTGCGGCCGTGATGGCGAAGCGGCAAAAGCAGAGCCTCAAGATCCAGGCTGCGACCGTTCAAACTTGTGCCTGCGCCAAGCAGCATCGGTACAGGGCCGTCGCTTGTCGCCTCCAATAAGCTGGCTATTTGCGCACGGTCGCTGTCCTGCCAGAGTTCCAAGAAAGATGTGAGACGCAGTTCTTTGTCGACGAGCATATTGGTACGTGAACCGGCGATGCGAAAGGGGAATCCTGATGCAGCGTCGTGGTCAAGAATGAACGTGTCTGCCAGAAGTCCGCGGATGATTCCGGGATCAATATCCAGCCGCTCGGGCGCTGCACGGCGTCCGCGCTGGACATTCCAATAGGCGAAGAGTTCTTTGGTCACGACCTGTTTCATTATGTTTTACCCGGCTGTTCAGACTTTGCGCAGACTTGTCCTGTTTTGGGACAGATCGGACCAATTCGGTGGTCAGTCGAATAAGTTGCAGGGTTCATGCCGTTGGGGCAGGGCGGAGGTGGGCTTTACGATGGTTAACCAGACCTTAGCGCTGTTAAGGTTAATTTTGGTTAGCAATTGTAAACAAGGTCTTAGTATGAGATCTTTCAATTGCTCCAAACAGTCCTTCCCCTCACTGCTCCTGAGGGTAAAGGACACCATCCGGAACGGCGAATTGCTCCTTCGCCACTCCACACCGGCCTCGTGAATTGCTCCTTCACGTGCCACGAATAGCGAAGCGGGATCGCCATTTTTAAGCGGCCGCAGCTCAAAAACCTCCAGAGAGGGTCCGAAAGGGCCCTCTTTTTTTGTGGCAGGACTGGTGATTTGGCGCGCAGTGGCTCAACCGGAGTATTTTTAGTTCAAGCGCTTGATATGCGCATGGTTGGTCGCCTTATGTGGTAGAAAGCATCTGCCACCCTGCATGCCGGAGTTCAAAGTGCTGCTTACGCCAACCAAACAGCCCATTTTCAATGTGCCGACCAGCGTTGTGGTTCTGTGCGGGATAATGCTCGCGATATATGCCATTCAGGCCAATGTCAGCGATTTGAACGAGATCGAATTAATCCGGCAATTTGCTTTCGTGCCTGCGCGGGTATCTTATTATTTTGATCCTGCCAGCGCGCAAGCAATTTTGACTTCAATCGGGCAGACGCCTGAAGCGGACAGTCAGGCCGCGATGGCGCAATTTTTTCTGGACGGCGGGCAGTTGAAGCCCTGGACGTTTCTCACCTACGCATTTCTGCATGGGTCATGGTCGCATGTGATTTTGAACAGTGTGTGGTTTTTGTCTTTCGGGGCTGCGGTTGCGCGGCGTTTTGAGGCTGTACGATTTGGGATTTTTCTTTGCGTTACGGCTATAGCAGGAGCGTTGATGCATTACGTCGTGCACCGCATGGGCGTTCAGCCTGTGATTGGCGCCTCAGCCGCTGTTTCAGGCTGTATGGGAGCGGCGTTGCGCTTCGTGTTCGCGCCGGGTGCGCCGCTTGGTGAAGCCAACGGCCTAAGTTTTTTGAAGCAGGAGGCAGCCTATCATCTGCCAGCGACCACTCTGCCCGCCGTGCTGCAAAATTCGAAAGTGATGAGCTTTTTCGGCGTGTGGTTCGCTATCAATCTGGTGGTGGGTGTCGGCTCGACCACCTTTGGCCTGGGCGATGCGCCCATCGCCTGGGAGGCGCATGTCGGCGGTCTGTTGGCGGGATTTTTGTTATTCCCGCTGTTTGACGGGCTCAACCGCAACTGAAGTGTTCAAAAGCGAGCCCAGCCGCTTTGCGGTGAACCTTGCCGCTTGCAGCTTGGGGCTTGCAGCTTGGAAAAATCAGGCGCATCCTGAAGGTCATTTCGGAAGAGGCGACATGTGAAGCGCCCTACCGGGTGAGGAAACCACAGGAGGTTGTCATGACCGTTGCACGCATTCTAGCTGTCAAAGGCCGCGTCGTTACCACAGTTTTGCCGCACCGAACGGTGGAAGAGACTGTGGCCATTCTCGCCGAAAAGCGCATTGGCGCGATTGTTGTCACCGGCTCTGACGGTGAAGTTCTGGGAATTATCTCGGAGCGCGACATCGTTAAAGCTATCGCGCGCGGCGGCGCGGGTGCCTTGCAGGACGCTGTTTCAAAGCATATGACATCGAAAGTTATCACTGCCACTGAAGACACCAGCGTTCACGGTGTTATGGAGGAGATGACCTCTGGCCGCTTCCGCCACGTGCCGATCGTCAATGCCGGGCGCTTGTCCGGATTGGTTTCTATCGGGGATGTGGTGAAATACCGCCTTGAAGAAATTGACAACGAACGGCAGGCGCTGCGGCAGTATATTGCCTCTGCCTGACGTTTTACGGCTCAAAACGCATAGCTTTCAAAAGCAGCCTGAGCAGCGCGGATATCGTCCATCGCGCGGCGGGCTGCCTCACGGCCAAGGGCGATAAGCTCGTCGGCGCGGTGAAATTCGAACAATCCAACCCGCCCGACTTTGGCGTTCACCAAAATGTCCGGCGGGTCGCCTGCAAGACGAGACCGGGCGACCCGGTCCTGCATGATGTTAAATGCGTCAATCATGACTGCGGCTACACCTGGACCTGACGCCGGGGCAGCTTTGGCTGGCGCTGTGGCGGCGCGAAACGGCCATGACAGCGCAAAG
>JANXSV010000399.1 GCA_025356505.1 Methylovirgula sp. | reverse complement strand
CAAGTTTGGCGGCGGAGGGCGTGGTTTGAGCCCCGATCTCACAAACAGAGCCGCACCACCTTCTGGCAGGGTTAAGGGCTGGTGCCCCGGCGCATTGGCACCGATGATGAGCGGCGACGGACTGCTGGTGCGGCTGCGGCTGTCGGGCGGCGTCATGTCGCTAGAGCTGGCGGAGCGAATTGCGCAACTGGCGCAGCGCTTTGGCAATGGCGCGCTCAACCTTTCGGGGCGGGGAAATTTACAGTTGCGGGGCGTGAGCGATGCAGCATATCCGGAATTGATCGCGGCGCTTTCCGACCTTAACCTATTGGATTCAAACGAAAAGACCGAAGCGGTGCGTAATGTGCTCATTAGTCCGACAACGGGACTGGACCAAACCGCATTTCAGGATGTTCGGCCCATTGGCGCGGCGCTTGAAGCGGAAATCACTGCCAATCCGCGATTTTGGCAACTGCCACCCAAGTTCAGCTTCATCATTGAGGATGGCGGGGCGTTTCCGCTGGATTCAGTAGCAGCCGACATCCGCTTTGTGGCTGTAAACACGAGTGAATTCGGGTTGCAGCTTGGAAACACATCGGGATTTTTCGGAATTTGGAAAACCCGAGATGTGGTTCCTGTCGCGGTGCGCGTGGTGGGGTTGTTCCTGGACTCATCTCTAAGCGTACCCCTGCGGCACATGCAGGATTTGATTGCGCGAACTAGCACTGCGCATATTTGTTCATTTTTAGGCTGCGAACTGCACGCAACGGTTGAACCAAACCCTGTGCAAAAACAGGCGCTGTTCGGCCAAAACATGGACTTTTATGGGCTCGGCGTTGCGTTTGGATTTTTGCGAGCTGCGCAGCTTGAAGCTCTCGTATCGGCGGCTCGAAATCTGGCCGCCCGCGAATTGAGATTGACCCCATGGCGGGCGCTTTTGCTTGTGCGCCAAAAGGCGGACCGATCAGCGGACGCTTCTGCTGACCATGACATGCTTGCGGGGCTGGTCCACGCCGGGTTCATCACAGACCCGAATGACCCAAGGCTGGCGTCGGCGGCCTGTGTCGGGCAACCGGATTGCGCCTCCGCCAGTGTGGCCGCGCCAAAAGATGCTCTAGTCCTTGCCGGCCTCACGCCTGAACTTGTGCATGTCTCCGGGTGCGCGAAGGGCTGCGCACATCCCAAACCTGCGGCGTTTACATTTGTCGGCCGGAACGGTTTGTACGATCTGGTTGAAAATGGAAAAGCGGACGGCGTCCCGGTTCTGACGGGTCTGCTCCCCGGGGACTTGACCCGCGCTTTAGGCGCGCGCATAGCCAAAGCCGAATTGGAACGCTCTCTTGCCTTATGACTATATTCGCGACGGAGCGGAAATCTATGCCCGTTCCTTTGCCACCATTCGCCGTGAAGCCGACCTCAAGCGTTTTGACACGCGCGAAGAGCGTGTGGCTGTGCGCATTATTCACGCCTGCGGCATGGTGGAAGCCGCGCAGGATATTTTGTTTTCACCCGGCGCAGCGCAGGCAGGCATAGCTGCTCTGGAGGCAGGCGCGCCAATCTTGTGTGATGCCAATATGGTGGCGCAGGGCGTGACCAGAGCGCGGCTTCCGGCACGCAACGAGGTGATTTGCACGCTGACCGATCCGTCGGTGGCGGCTCTGGCGGTAAAGCTTGGCACGACGCGCACGGCGGCGGCCATGGAGCTATGGCGCGACAAGATGGGCGGCGCGGTTGTGGCGATCGGCAATGCGCCGACCGCGCTGTTCCGGCTTCTGGAAATGATCGATGAGGGCGCACCTCTGCCCGCCTGCGTCATCGGCATGCCGGTGGGCTTTATCGGCGCGGCAGAATCAAAAGAGGCGCTGATGGCGCATGGCGGTGTTGCGGCCATGATCGTGCGCGGTCGTAAGGGCGGCAGCGCCATGGCGGCGGCGGCTGTGAATGCTTTGGCGAGTGCGCGCGAATGACCGCCACGGGCCGCCTCTACGGCGTCGGGCTTGGCCCCGGTGACCCTGAACTGCTGACATTGAAGGCGGCGCGGATTATTCGTGATACGCCTGTTATCGCGTTTTTTGCAAAACGAGGCAGGCGCGGTCATGCGCGCACCATCGTCGACTGTTTTCTCACGCCGGAGCATTATCTGCTGGCGATGTATTATCCGGTGACAACGGAAGTGCATTTTGAGGATGCGGAGTATGTGACGCAGCTTTCGCAGTTTTACAGTGACCAGGCGGCGCTGATTGCGGTTCAGCTTGAGGCCGGGCGCGATGTCGCAATTTTGAGCGAAGGCGACCCGTTGTTCTATGGCTCCTTCATGCATCTCTATGAGCGGCTGCGAGGCCGGTTTGAGGTAACCGTGGTTCCGGGCGTTACCGGCATGGCGGGATGCTGGAGTGCGGCGGGCCTCAGCATGACCTGGGGAGACGATATTTTGAGCGTGGTGCCGGGCACACTTGGCGCGGCGGCTTTGGTGCAGAAATTGCGCGCGAGCGACGCGGCTGTCATCATGAAGCTCGGCAAAAATTTTGCAAAAGTGCGGCAGGCGATCATTGAGGCCGGGCTTTTGGAGCGCGCCGTCTATGTCGAACGCGGCGCGATGCCTGGCGAACATGTGGTGAGGCTCCAGGACAAGCACGACGATGTAGCGCCGTATTTTTCAATGATCCTTATTCCTGGCCAGGGACGGCGGCCATGAGCGGGGCCAACACACTACACCGCGGCAAGCTGTCTATCATCGGCCTTGGCCCCGGCAGATCAGATTGGATTGTGCCAGAGGCGACAGAGGCGCTCAACAATGCGCAAGATATTATCGGATACGGCCCCTATGTTGCGCGTATTGCGCCGCGCGAGGGGCAGAGGATTCATGCCAGTGACAACCGCGTTGAAATAGACCGCGCCCGTCATGCGCTTGAACTGGCGCAGGCTGGTCATCAAGTTGCGGTGGTATCTGGCGGGGACCCCGGCGTTTTTGCCATGGCGGCAGCGGTTTTCGAGGCGGTTGAGACAGGCCCGCGTCAATGGCGGGCGCTGGACATTGATGTTATTCCGGGAATTTCAGCGATGCTGGGCGCGGCGGCGCGGCTCGGTGCCCCGTTGGGGCATGATTTTTGCGCGATTTCCCTGTCGGACAACCTCAAGCCATGGGACGTTATTGCCAAACGTCTGCGCGCGGCGGCGGAGGCGGATTTCGTTATCACGCTGTATAATCCG
>JANXSV010000372.1 GCA_025356505.1 Methylovirgula sp. | reverse complement strand
TATTGTAGTTATTGTGGTGGATAATGCGCAATATGGCACCATAAGGATGCATCAGGAGCGTGAATATCCGGCGCGCGTGTCGGGGACGCAGCTCAAAAACCCGGATTTTGCCGCGCTGGCGAGAGCCTTTGGCGGGCACGGGGAAATGGTTTTGACGTCGCAGGAATTTACTCCGGCGTTTGAACGGGCTGTCGCATCGGGTTTGCCGTCGATCCTGCATCTCAAGGTTGACCCTGAAGTGATTTCACCCAACCTGTCCCTGCAGGCGATTCGTGAAAAGGCCATGAGCGAAAAGGCCGCTGCAAAGTGGGGCTGAAAATATACGCAAATGTGGGCGCAGATCGGCCAAAGGTCGGCCAAATGCGGCCAATCCGGCCAGCGATGATTTTGCAGCTGTGCGCGCATGTGTTGCAACCCATGGTGGCTGCCGCGGCGCTTATTTTTGTGGCAAATCTTGGTGCAAGTGCTCAACAGCCAACGCAGGAGCAAGCCGCGGCGCAGCGGCTTGAACTCGAAATCAAAGTGGCAGAGCTGAGAGCCGCGCTGACGCCCGCGGCCAGATCTCAAAACGCTCTGGCATGGGCGATGGATGAGATTATGCTGGGGAATACTTTGCGCAAGCTGGGTGAAACGGAGCAAGGCACAGCCTCGCTAAGCGAAGCGACATACGCATACCAGTCTGCTATTGAGGCTGTTCCCTGCGAAACGTTTGTTACAATCTGCAACGGGGTCAGGCAGAGCATTGACGACGTTGCCGCGCTCGTTAGACAGCGTGGAAAATAAGATGCATAGTTATTAATTTGACTGATTAATGATAAAACTAGACACTGTAATCTCACCTCGGAGAACTATAATGAAAAGCATCTTTGCAGGCGTTTGTGCTTCTCTAACCATTATCACTCTTTCTGCCGCCCCGTGTGAAGCGCGTTCCAGTGGCTCGGAATCCAAGGCAAGGGAGCAAGAAATGGAAAAGCAAATGTGCGTCGATATGGTCGATGCCAAGAAGCTTAAAGGTAGTCAAGCGGATGCCGAAGTGCGCAAGTGCGTTGCTGACCCTACTGTGTATAAATAAAGCCAGCAACGTTTCTACTTGCATCTTTTACGCGGTGACGCGCAAAGTTGTGTTCCGGCGGCTTCAAGCGGCTTCTAACGAGAATTGCAGCTTCAGGAACGATTGTTGCAGCCAATGATCCTAAGTTTCACCGCACTGCTGCTGTGCCAACTTGCGGGGGAGATTATCGCCCGCGCGGCGCATATTCCGGTACCGGGGCCGGTGCTGGGTTTTGCGCTTTTGTTCGTCGCGCTGCTGGTGCGGGATCGGATTTCGCCCGATGCGACGCCGATTGGTGAAACGGCGTTTGGCGGATTTTCGAAAATGTTGCTCGGCAGCCTGTCGCTTTTGTTTATCCCGGCAGGCGTGGGCATCGTCTCAAACTTTGCCGTGTTCCGCGATTACGGCCTTGCGGTTGCCGTGGCGCTGATCGGGTCAACTGTATTAACTCTGGTTTTGACGGCTCTGGTGTTTCGGGCGCTGGCGCCAAAGCACGATGCTCCACAAAGCCCCGCGCCATGACCGAGTCACTCTGGGTCTATCTTGCAGCGTCGCCGCTGCTCTGGCTGACCGCAACAATGGTCGCGTTCGTTATTGCTGACACGATTTCCAAGCGCTGCCACAGGCATCCGCTGGCGCATCCCGTTGTATTGGCAACGGCATTGCTGGTGCCGATCTTACTGGTGACGGGCACGTCCTATGAGACCTATTTCAACGGTGCCCAATTTGTGCATTTTTTGCTGGGTCCGGCGATTGTAGCGCTTGCCATCCCGCTTTACGAAAACCGCCTTGTGGTGGGGAAGGCGCTGCTGCCGATTGGAGCGGCGCTGCTGGTTGGCAGTGTGGTTGCTTCAAGCTCGGCTGTGGTCCTCGGCTGGATGATGGGCGCGCCGTTCAAGATTCTGGTGGCGCTGGCGCCAAAGTCAGTGACTGCTGGCATTGCCATGGGTATCGCCCGCGAGTTGGGGGGTGAGCCAAGCCTGGCCGCGACATTTGTGCTGGCAACCGGGATTTTTGGCGGGATGATCCTGCTGCCATTGATGAAGGCCTTGAACATGGATGACCGCGCCACCGGATTTGCTGCCGGGCTGGCCTCGCATGGTCTGGGCACCGCAGTGGCGTTTCAGCTTACGCCCTTGGCAGGCACCTTTGCCGGTATCGCGATGGGGCTGAACGGTTTGATGACGGCATTGATCGTGCCGGTGCTGATACGGTTTTTCAGCTAGCGCGCAATGTTTGTGCAGGGCTGGTTGCCTGACACCTTATGCGATTTTGCTGGCAATTCAGGGTCGATCAAAGTCGGATGGGGCGCGGAACCTAAAAATGACACAATTCTGCCTAATTTGCCGCGCTGTCGGCTTGCGCGATTTGCACCATATTTGCATATGTTAATTTTGATGTGCGAATATGCGCCATAGCGGGGCAAGACATCCGGAGTTGTGTGATTTTGTTTCAGAGTTTGAGTGTGTCGAAATATCCGGTTCGTGGTGCCGAAACATCGGTTACGGCGGTATTGTCATGGATAATTGCCGTCCATTTTGTTGTTTGGACGGTGGGCTCGGCTTTTTATGTTAAAAATTTGCATTATGACACGCTCGAGCTTGTGTTTTGGGGCCGTGACTGGATGTTTGGCTATGGCAAGCATCCGCCGCTTGCAACTTGGGTCGTTGATATTGCGACGCGGTTAGGCTCGCAGCCACTGCTGCAAGTGCTCGTGCTAGGGCAAATTTGTGTTGCTGTTTCAGCCTATTACATATGGACTGCGGCACGATTGTTTGTGGCGCAGGGCGTAGCTCTATCGGCAGTGCTGATATTTCTTGCTTCTCCGGCGGCGAGTTATTTTTCGATTCAGGTCAATCACAATTCGCTGCTCATGCCGTTTTGGTGTGCTTCGCTTTATTTCAGTCTTCGGCACTTTCAGCAGCCGGATTGGCGCTCCGGCCTGAGCGCCGGTGTCGTCGCCGGACTGGCCATGATGGTGAAATATGAAGTTGCTCTGCTGTATTTAACGCTGGCTGTGCTGGCGGCGGTCACGCCGGCCTATCGGCGCGTGTTTCTAAATGGCGGGACATGGCTTGGGCTGGGCGCTTTAGCGCTGGTGCTGATGCCACATTTGATTTGGCTTGCCGGTAATGATTGGTCGACCGTGAGCTATGCGCTCGACGCGCGAGACGTCCAGTCGTGGTGGGATGTGGTTCAGGCGTTGAATAACACAGCGGTTGGGCTCGGCATTCTTGTGGTTGGTCCTGCGCTATGGTTTGGCCTTGCGCGGGTTTTTGGTTTTACTTTCACGCTCGACAGAACGCGGTTATTCAAAGCTGCGATTTTGGCCCTGGGTCCGCCGGTGCTGCTTATTATCGGGGCAATCCTCACTACGCAAAACCCGCGGCAGGGCTGGTTTATTGTGTTTATCCCGAATGTGGCGCTGGCTTTGGCGCTGATCGTGCGGCCTGGCAGGTCCATGGCCATGACGGAAGAGCCGAGCTGGACTCTCGGTCTGTCGACGCTGCTCAGCGTGGGACAGTTCGTGATGTTTGTGATGTTCCTGTGGCTGACCAACATCCTGGGTAGGCCGGTTTTGACATTCGATTTGCACGCCTCGGCGCTTGCGAACGGGGTCGAAGAGATGTGGCACGATTATGAAAGCGGGCCGCTGCGCTGTGTGATGATCAATGAAATCAAGATTGGCGGCTCGTCCATTCTTGCTTTGGCCGACAGACCTTCGGTGGTTGACCTTTCGACACCGTTCTGGTCGCGCCCGCAGCGCATCAATGCTTGTTCCAAAACCGGCGGCATTATGATCATCAACCAGAAACAGCCGGGGCAGCTTTTGAAATCGGCATTTCCCAACCAGTGCCTGAACAGCCGCACGGAGATTTCCATTCCGACGCATTTTGGCGGCGTTCGCAATGCGCAAAGCGTGGAACTGGTCTATGTGCCGCCAGAGGCGGAGCGCGCGAATTGCATAGAGCGGGATGCGGTCGCAGAAGCGTGGTCAGATTAATCGGCCTGTGCACGGCGCTTCAGCCTGCGTTTTAAGCTGCGTTTTCAAGCTGCGTTTTTAACCTGCATTATCTTGCGCACCGAGCACATCCCGCGCAGCAAAATTAGCCGCACGAGCAAAACCGCCGTTAAGGTGAAAGTCGGTGACCTGCATTTTGTAAAAGGCGAAATCCGGGAAATCGATATAGAGTTTTGATTTCGGATTAGCTTTCAGGAACACATCCCTCAAATGCGGCGCATCCGACTTATGCGCTGTGCCGTTTACGGTCAGGCGCGGGTGCGCCAGCGGATCACCTTTGCCGGTTTGCACCAGGAGCAGCGAGCAGCGCGGGTCCGATGCCAAGTTTTGTGTGTGCGCGGAGAGGCGCGAAAACAGGAAAATCGGGCTGCCATCGACATCATCAGCCAACGTGACCAGCGTTGTGAACGGGCTGCCATTGGCCAGCGTGGCGAGCGCGCCGCTGCGGGTCTGGCGCAACAAGTTTCTCGCTTCTTGGATCAATTCGGGTTGCATGGATATGTCCGCCACATTTTGGCCGTTTGGTTTCGCGAGGAACGCCTGTATAGTACCATACGATAATAACGATTTGGGGCGAAGTTTTATGGCAACCATTGCGCTTGTGGATGATGACCGCAACATTTTAACATCGGTGTCTCTGGCGTTGGAGGCTGAAGGGTATCGGGTTCAAACCTATACAGACGGCGTTGCCGCGCTGGAGGGATTGAAAAATTCGCCGCCGGATCTGGCGATTTTCGATATTAAAATGCCGCGTATGGATGGCATGGAGCTGCTGCGCCGTTTGCGGCAGAAATCTGACCTGCCTGTGATTTTTCTCACTTCAAAAGATGAGGAAATCGACGAATTGTTCGGGTTGAAAATGGGCGCGGATGATTTCATTCACAAGCCGTTTTCGCAGCGGCTGTTGGTGGAGCGCGTCAAAGCAATTTTACGCAGGGCCAATCCGAAAGATGCCGCCAGCGCCAAAGAGACCGAGGCTAAAATCCTCGAGCGCGGACTTTTGCGCATGGATCCGGACCGCCATACCTGCACATGGAAGGGGGACGCCGTGACCCTGACCGTGACAGAATTTTTGATTTTGCAGGCCCTTGCCGCCCGGCCAGGCGTCGTCAAAAGCCGCAATTCACTAATGGATGCGGCCTATGACGATCAGGTTTATGTCGACGATCGCACAATCGACAGCCATATCAAGCGCTTGCGGAAAAAGTTTCATGTTGTCGATCCGGATTTTGACATGATTGAGACACTTTATGGGGTCGGATATCGGTTTGGCGAGGCGTGAGACGCGACGCTTTGGCCGGATTTGCTGAGTGGGCGGGTGGATGAAGGCGGAAAGCAGCGATGTTCGGGTGAGTGAGCCGCAGTCGCGGCTGCGGCGGGAACTCGCACTTCGCCTGAGGCGCTTTTTCAGCGCGTTCGGGCGCAGGCTTTCGTCCTCGCTGTCTCGGCGAATCGTGGTTTTAAACCTTGGCGGCCTTGTGGCGTTGCTGGCGGGTTTTCTGTACCTCAACCAATTTCGCCAAGGCTTGATTGACGCGCGCTCCCAGAGCCTTTTGTCGCAAGCGCAGATCATCTCTGCGGCTGTGGCGTCATCTGCCAATGTTGAAACCGATGAGATTATCCTCGATCCGGAAAAGCTGATCCAGTTACAGGCGGGGCAGACCACATCTCCCGATGATAGCTCCGCCTTGCAGTTTTCGATCAATCCTGAGCGCATAGGTCCGGTGTTGCGCAAGCTGGTCTCGCCCACGCGTACAAGGGCCCGCATCTACGACATCGATGGCGATCTGGTGCTCGATTCGCGGTCTTTGGCTGTTCGTAGCACGATTTTGCGCAATGATTTGCCTGCGGAGACGCCAAAGGCTGGGTTTTGGACAACGCTGTGGAGCAAATTGCCGTTTTCAGCGGCAAAGGCGCCCGATGTGCTTTTTGAAGTAGCCGTCTCTACCAATGGCAAAGGTATCGCGGAAATCGATTCCGCTTTGCAAGGCACTGCCCGCACGGTGGTGCGTGTGAATGCGCGCGGCGAGACGATTATCTCGGTCGGCGTGCCAATCCAGCGGTTTCGCTCCGTACGCGGCGCACTCGTGCTGGCCACGCAGGGCGGCGATATCGATATGATCATAGCGTCGGAGCGTTGGGCGATTTTACGGGTCTTTGCCGTATCAGCGACGATCATGGTGATCTTGTCGATGCTGCTCGCCGGCACAATCGCCGAGCCGATGCGTAAGCTTGCCGAGGCGGCGGATAGAGTTCGGCGCGGGGTCAAGTCGCGGCAGGAAATCCCGGATTATACGGACCGCGCTGATGAAATCGGGCATTTGTCCGGCTCTCTGCGCGATATGACCAAGGCGTTGTATAATCGTATTGAGGCGATTGAAAGTTTTGCCGCTGACGTCGCGCATGAACTCAAAAACCCGCTGACTTCGCTGCGTTCGGCTGTTGAAACGCTACCGCGGATCAAGGCGGAAGAGTCGCGCGCGCGGCTGATGGAAGTTATCCAACACGATGTGCGCCGACTGGACAGACTGATATCGGACATTTCCGATGCCTCTCGCCTTGATGCAGAATTGGCCCGCACCGACAAATCCAAGGTTGATTTTGCACAGCTGCTTGAGGCGGTGGTGTCAGCGACAAATTCGGTCGAGCGTGCAGACAGGGTGAGCGTTGCGCTGAGCATTGCGCCTTTGGCTGAGCCGCAAACCTACATGGTCAGCGGGTTTGATTCACGCTTGGGGCAGGTGCTCAACAATCTTATCGACAATGCGCGTTCGTTTTCGCCCGCGGGCGGGAGTGTGCGCGTTGGGCTGCGTCATCTGGGGCGCATGATCGAACTCGATGTCGATGATGATGGGCCCGGCATACCCAGCGACGCGTTTGAACGTATTTTTGAACGCTTTTACACGGACCGTCCGGAGGAGCAGGGTTTTGGGCAAAATTCCGGCCTTGGCCTTTCTATCTCGCGGCAGATTGTGCAGGCCCATGCGGGCCAGATTTTTGCTCAAAACCGGGTGGACCAACGCACGACAGGCGCGGATGAAATCCTGGGCGCACGCTTTGTCGTGCAGTTGCCCTGCTGGGATGTTTAGGCGTTGGTACGTTATGTTCACGCCAACGCACTGGTGTTCGACGGCAAAGGTATTCTCATCCGGGGGGCATCGAAGAGCGGTAAGAGCAGTTTGACGCTGGCTTTGATTGCCGCGGCAGAGCGCTCCGGCGTTACGGCCAGCCTTGTCGGGGATGATCGTATTGGCTTGCGGGCTGAGCAAGGCGCAGTTTTTGCGTCGCCGCATCCGCGCATAGCAGGGATGATCGAAGTGCGCGGAGCGGGCATCCAGCACCGGCCATTTATCAAAGACGTGCAGATTTTGCTGGTTGTGGACCTCGTTGACAGCTTTGCGACACCGCAAAC
>JANXSV010000363.1 GCA_025356505.1 Methylovirgula sp. | reverse complement strand
CGGGCAGCCGGGCGCGGATTTCATCAAGGATTTGGGGTGTGAAACGCATTTTGGCATTATAGCGCTATTGATGCCGGATTGCACGGGTCAGTAGCGGGCGAAAATGCCTATGATCTGCGCAATTGTGAGTGCGGCGATGATTTGCGGGCGCTTATCCACTATTTCGTTGCCGCCGATGGGACAGGTCAGGTGTTCAAGCTGAGCTGGTGTGCCGCCGGTTTGTAAAAACCAGCGGGAAAACAGAGCGCGTTTGGTTGAAGAGCCGATCATGCCCACGTAGGCGCTGTCCTCACGTTTCAGCGCCGCGGCGGCTATGGAATAATCCAGCGAGTGGCTGTGGGTGAGGATTATAAATGCTGCGCCGGCAGGCACGGTATCGACGAATTTCGACGGGTCCGGCACCCAAATTTGGGTCGCTTGGAACGAACTTCCTTCAAACGCATCCTCGCGGTCATCGATCAAGCTGACAGAAAAAGGCAGCTGTGAAAGTTGGGCGCAGAGTGCCTTACCGGTGTGGCCGTATCCGAAAATCGCAAGATGAGGCTGCTGCGATGCAGCGCGGCGCTCCCCATCGTATAAAGATTGATATAGTGAGGCAGACCCCAATGTCAGCTGTAACTCTACCCGCCCGCCGCAGCATTGCCCGAGGTGCGGCCCGAGAGCGACGTCGAGTGACTTCGCAGCTTCGCCCTCGACCAGCATCTGCCGAGCCACGGCAATGGCATGAAACTCAAGCTGTCCGCCGCCGATGGTGCCCAAAAAATCATTGATTTTCACAAGCAGAAAGGCGTCGGCGTTCCGAGGCGTTGAGCCTTCGGCTTTGGAAATTTTGACAAAAACAGCGGGCGCACCATCGTTCAGAAAAGCTGTAAGCCTCTGTAACTGCGAGGTCATTTCTGTTTCAGAGCCTGCACGGCGTTAAACACAGCTTCCGGGGTTGCGGGAGGATCAAGGCGCGGAGGGTGCTTATAATGTCCAACGCTTGCGACAGCGTCGGAAAGAGCCTGCCAAACACTCAGCGCCAGCATAAGTGGAGGCTCGCCGACGGCTTTCGACTTGTTAATCGTGTCCTCGCGGTTTTCAGACCAATTTGCTAAAGCGACGTTGAAAATACGGGGCCGGTCAGACGCGACCGGAATTTTATAGGTTGACGGCGCATGGGTTTTCAATTGGCCCTTGTCGTCCCACCAAAGTTCTTCGGTCGTCAGCCAACCCATGCCCTGAATAAACCCGCCTTCGACTTGGCCAATATCGATGGCTGGATTGATGGAGCGGCCAACGTCATGCAGAATATCCACCCGTTCGACTTTATATTCCCCGGTAAAAGTATCTATGACCACTTCGGCCACAGCTGCCCCGTAGGAAAAATAATAGAACGGATGGCCTTTGCCAGTGGCCCGATCCCAGTGAATTTTAGGGGTTTTGTAAAAGCCGGTCGCAGAGAGTTGAATCCGCGACATATATGCTGCCTTTACCAATTCTTTGAAGGTGATGGTTTGCGCGCCGATATGCACTTCATTGGCGGTGAAGACGATTTTTTCTGGCGTCGTCTGCCATTTCTCCGCGGCAAATTCTGTCAGCCGCTGCTTTATTGTTAAGGCTGCATTTTCCGCCGCCTTGCCGTTCAGATCTGTGCCGGAAGAGGCCGCGGTTGCCGACGTGTTAGGCACTTTAGCAGTGGTCGTCGCAGTGATTTTGATTTGGTCCTGACTGACACCAAGCGTATCAGCAACAATCTGGGCGACTTTCTGGAACAGGCCTTGGCCCATCTCGGTGCCGCCGTGATTGAGGCTTATCGACCCGTCATTGTAGACATGCACAAGAGCCCCTGCCTGATTGTACCATGTCGCCGTGAAGGAGATGCCGAACTTGACCGGCGTTAGCGCAATACCCTTTTTCAGGATGGTGCTCGTCTCATTAAAGCGGATGATAGCCTCGCGGCGGGCGGCATAATCGGATGTTTTTTCGAGTTCCGAGACCAGTTCCTCGATAATATTGTCCGAAATCACTTGATGATAGGGCGTCACATTATTTTGGTCGGTTCCGTAAAAATTGAGCTTTCGGATTTCGAGCGGGTCTTTTCCTACGGCGTATGCAACTTCTTCGATGATACGTTCCGCTGCGACCGTGCCCTGCGGTCCGCCAAAGCCGCGAAAGGCAGTATTTGAGACTGTATGGGTTCGCAAGGGTTGCGATTTTGCCCGCACCGCCGGGTAGAAATAGGCGTTGTCGCAATGGAATAACGCCCTGTCAGTCACCGGGCCGGACAAATCTGCGGAATAGCCGCATCTTGCAGCAAAAATCGCGTCCAGAGCAAGGATGCGCCCTTCAGCATCGAAGCCAACATCAAAATCCACAAGAAAATCATGACGCTTGCCGGTCATGATCATATCGTCATCGCGGTCCGGACGGCACTTTACTGCCTTACCAAATTTG
>JANXSV010000342.1 GCA_025356505.1 Methylovirgula sp. | reverse complement strand
ATAGGACGCCATAGACCACGCCGCCGGGATGGCGCACGATGCTGGCATAGCCGCCTTCTGTCACTACAAAGGTGTGACGCATCAATTTTGCGGTCCCGATCATTTTGAGCGCGGCGCCCGTGTGGCCATGCTCGTGACATTCATGTTGGAGCCATAGGCAAAATATTTCGGCATATGCTGGCCTTTAGGAGGGTTTTTGGATCGACTTCTGATTCACTGATCGAGAACACCGGACGAAATCCGAACGGTGTCTTGAATGGCAGTGTTAGCGAACTGGATGGTACTTTAAAAGCACGGGTCCGAAAACCGCCCGCTTGCAATAAGTTCGGTTAATCCGCGTTGCGCTGCGATCCCTCTACGAGAATTAGAAACACGATCGCCTTGTGCTCGATGTGTTCAATAAGAGCGGCAGGCGCGACAATCCGCTGCGGCTCGCCGAAGCACTTGGGGAGGCTTAAAATCGCGCAATTGGCTGCAGCTTCCCACCTAAAATGCAATTTGGCCGACTTTGGCCATGTTTGGCCTGCTTTTGGCCGAGTTTGGCCCTGAAATGTCCAGAGTTTCAAAAACTCAAACCATTGAAAATGCGAGGAAAAATATTTCCAGCCTTGACAAGTGAGTTAAGATTGGCCTGAATTTTACAGTATTATAATACCAATCGGCCAAAGGTCCGCCGCAATTTTTGGTCGCAGCTTGCCTTTTTGCAATCTATCCAGCCTCAGCCTTGTGCGTCCAGCCAGGCCTGCGAGAGGTCGATATCGCTCTGCGTCAGGCCGTGCCCCGTCCTCAGCATGTCATGCTTCACCTTCGCGCCTGCGGTTTCCAGCAGTTTTGCCAATGCAATCGCCTTTGGAGCGGACATATAGGGGTCAGAGTCACCCGAAATCAACAAAACAGGCTTATTTTCGAGCGGTTTTGGCGCAATATCCTGCAAAGGTACCATGGCGCGCAGCAGCACGGCCCCGGCTAAAGCTTCGGGATGGAGATAGAGCATGGCAGCAGCAATATTGGCACCGTTGGAAAAACCAACCGCAACCGGAGGTTTTTTCCAGCCATGCGCCAGTGAAAATTGCTGAACGAAATCAGCGAGTTCGCCAGCCCGAAGCCCTACGTCGGCTTCGTCAAAGCGGCCGTCGCTAAAACGGCGGAAGAAACGGTTCATGCCGCCTTCCGACACTTTGCCGCGCGGCGACAGGATTTCCCGCGTCGGCGCGATGCGCTTGGCCAACGGCACAAGATCATGCTCGTCGCCCCCTGTGCCGTGAAGCACAAGGAGCGGAGCCAGGGTTTCGTCGCCTTTTTCGTGATAAAATTCGAAGGTTTCAGTCATTTTTAGTCCAGTTTCACTAAAACAGCTTCGATTTTCGCACGATGTGCCTCGTACTGCTTCGGCAACTTCAGAGCCTGACCGAGCGTTGCCAATGGCTCATCAACTGCAAATCCGGGCGCGTCGGTGGCAATTTCGAACAATACTCCGGAAGGCTCACGGAAGTAGACCGAACGGAAATAGTTGCGATCCTTTTGCTCGGTCGCCCGAATTCCCAGCGAAGCCGCCGCCTTCACCATTGCCGATTGATCTAAGTCTGAGGCGGCACGAAAGGCGATATGGTGCACTGATCCTGCGCCGGAACGCGCCGGTTCAACATCAGAATTGGTCAATAAATCAACATGTTGGCCGAATTTTTCTTCGCCTGGTGCCATATAGCGTACCCGGGTAAAGCCATGGGCCGTTGAACTTGTTGACTTGGTCCAGCCAAGCACATTTTCCATAACGTTGCCTGTCTTTTCCAACTCGCTCACCAGCATGGTCGCGCCGGAAAATCCGCGAATAGCATGTTCAGCAGGCACGCCGCCGAGGCCCCAGCCGATGTGCTCGTCAGAAATCCCGGCTTCGATGAACTCAAGCGCCATGCCGTCCGGATCATGAAAGGCGATGGTCGCTTGATTAGCCGAGCTATCAACGGCGAAAACCACGTCCAGTTCGCTCAACCGTTTTGTCCAGTACGCACTGGAACCCATTGGAATCTCAAAAGTGATCGCGACAACTTCGCCCGCGCCCGGCTTGCCGCGCGCTGCACCTTCCCATGGGAAAAACGTTAGAATTGTTCCCGCGCTACCGCTTTCATCGCCATAATAGAAGTGATAGGTGCCCGGATCATCAAAATTGACGGTTTTTTTCACGAAACGGAGCCCTAAGACGCGCGTGTAAAAGTCAAAATTTTTCTTGGCCGGGCCGCAGATCGCGGTGATGTGGTGGATGCCTGAAGATTTGATCATGAGGAGACTCTGCTTGTGGACTTTGAATGAATATTACCATCTTCAATTGGTAAGACGACCTATTGTTTGCCATGAGAGCAAGCTGAGTTTGCATTAGCGCAAACCAGCGGAAACAGCCTTAATTTGTAGGTTTTTAACTATATATTTCAATTACCTACAATGATTTACCTCCTATCAAGACTGCTCATTCACGCTACATTTTTACGAGCTCCTCCGC
>JANXSV010000336.1 GCA_025356505.1 Methylovirgula sp. | reverse complement strand
TGCCCGTGCGGCGGGTGGCGAGCTGTTCTTCCTCATTGGCTTCTGGACCCAACTTGGTTAGTTCGGCATGAGCGTGGGTTAAAAAATCCGCTTCTTTGCGCGCGGCGGCGATGCGGCGCTCTTCATCGACAAATTCGGTTTCGGCTTTGCGCCACGCGGTATAAGAGCGGCGCGTGAGCGTCGTTTCGCTGGAAAGAGCGCCAAAGGCATCAATCAGGGCGCGGTGAGTGCGCGGGTCAGCAAGAGCGCGATCATCATGCTGGCCGTGAATTTCAATCAGACACTCACCAATAGCACGCAGACTCTGAGCACTTGCGGCCTGATCATTGATAAAGCCGCGGGTGCGGCCATCGGCCATCTGGATCCGCCGTAAAATAAGCTCGCCTTCAACATCAAGGCCCATTTCGCTGGCCATGAGGCGCGCCGGATGCGAGGCTGGCACATCAAAAACCGCTGTCACCTGTCCCTGTGCAGCCCCGGCGCGAACAAGTCCGCCGTCGCCGCGCCCTCCGAGCGCCAGCGTCATGGAGTCGAGCAAAATGCTCTTTCCCGCACCGGTCTCTCCGGTCAGCACGGTTAGCCCCGCGCGTAAGTCAAGGTCCAGCGTGTCAATGATAACGATGTCGCGGATGGCAAGTGCAGTGAGCAAAAGTCCGATCCCCAGCTTTAAGCCTATAGACCTACAGTTTTGAAGGCTTTGGAAATCCAGGAATCACTGTTTTCACGCGGCTCTGTGCCCGAAGACTGCAGGAGAACATAAGCGTCTTTATACCACTGGCCGTCAGGGTAGTTATGCCCGAGCACGGCTGCCGCTGTTTGGGCTTCACTGACGATGCCGAGACCCATGTAGGCCTCGGTCAAACGCTCCAGAGCCTCTTCGGTATGGCGCGTGGTCTGATATTCACCGATGACATTGCGGAAGCGGTTGATGGCCGCCGTGTAGTTTTTGCGGGTCAGATAAAACCGCCCTACCGACATCTCTTTACCGGCAAGCTGATCACGCGCCACCTGCATTTTATATTTGGCATCAGAGGCATATTCCGATTTCGGGTATTTCTGAACAACCTCATTGAAACCGGCCAGCGATTTCACGGCGGTGTCCTGATCGCGCGAGATGTCAGGAATACGCTCGTATTGTGATTCAGCCGAAAGGTAGAGCGCATATGCGGCATCAGGCGAGTTGGGATAGTTTTTAGCGTAACGATCGCCGTAAGTCACGGCATCATCGAATTCCTTAGCCTGATATGCCGAATAGGCTGTCATCAACATGGCCTTTTGCGACCATGTGGTGAGCGGATATTGCTTGTCGATCTCGCGAAACTTCTTAACAGCGCCTTTTGGGTCACCGCTGTTAACCTTGGCAACGCCCTGATTATAAAGCAGTTCCGCCGGCGTATCGGCGAGGATCTTCTGTTCGTATTTTTCGCCGCCGAAAGGGTTGAAGGCATCAAACGAGGAACAGCCCGCGAGTGGCAGGGCAAACAATGCCATAGATGCTGCAAGCCAAACGGATTTCGATGTCGCCCGCTTCATTGGTGCGGCTCTAGATACCTCCGCTAGATCATCAAATTTTGCAGATTTGGCGAGATTTTCATACGGTATAGCGGACATGCGGAAAGAACCTGGGCCGGAGGAATTCTGTTTAAAGCTCATTAAATGTGCTTAGCGCATTTTTTTGGATTGAGCCAGTCTTGATCAAACACTTCTCAATCGTGAGCTTTACGTTCTGACGGTGCAGATGGCCAAATTAAGGCGAAGCTTGCAGGAGGGCGGACTCGGCGCGTGTAAGGGCAGACTCGGCGCGCTTTTGTGGTGCTTCCACGATTGTATAGGCGGAGGGGTCTTTGAATAGCGCGTCGAGCACCAGATAATTCATCTTGTGACCGCCGCAATACGAGCGGTACGTGCCTATGATGGGCATTCCGGCGAGGGATAAATCCCCGATAGCGTCCAGCATCTTATGGCGGACAAACTCATCAGGATAACGCAGACCTTCGGGATTGAGGATTTTATCATCCTCAAGACCGACCGAATTTTCGAGCGATGATCCAAGCGCGAAACCAGCCTTCCACAGATGCTGCACATCCCGTAAAAAGCCGAAGGTGCGCGCGGCCTGTATCTCCTCGCGGAACACATCGGGGGTCAGTTCAACCACTTTGCGCTGGCGGCCAATAATGGCTGCCGAAAAGTCGATTTCGACATCGAGGTGAAAACCGCGCAGCGACGGACGCAGTTCCGAAAAACCTCGACCATGCTCTATGCGCACCGGCTTCAAGATTTTGATGTAGCGACGGCGGGCGTCACTTTCGGCGAGGCCGACAGTATCAACGAGATCAACGAAATCGCGGGCGGATCCATCCATGATCGGCACTTCCGGACCGTCGATTTCCACGGTTAGGTTGTCAACACCGAGCGCAAGCAGCGCGCTCATCAAATGCTCAATCGTTGAAACGGCGCCAAGCTTCATGTCGCCCACAACGGTGCAGAGTTCCGTCATGCAAACTTGCGACCAAAGCGCGGGGATGCTGCGGCTGGCTCCATTTTCCAAACCAGTGCGATGAAAAACGATGCCATGATTGTCATCAGCGGGATAAAGTGTGAGCTGAACCGGCGAATTCGAGTGGACGCCCCTGCCGGAGATAACAGCTCTCGCAGCGATTGTTTTTTGGCCGATCGATTGCATTAAACCCCGCAATGTGGTGTCGGCTTTGGCAAGACGCCGATCCGCTCAATCTATGACCTGGCGGGGATGGCGCCCTAAACCAAATCGTTTATCAGTCTGCCGTTTCCTTGGGCACATCGCGGAAACTACGCTCTTG